>CADBNB010000304.1 GCA_902795895.1 uncultured Lachnospiraceae bacterium
AAAACTCTAGCGCGACCGCGGTATTGCGCAGCAATTAACTCCATCTCCGCGGTCTGCGCATCCTCGCGGAGCGTTTTTTATGTAATAGGAAAAGAAGCCACCCTTAAAAGGATAGCTTCCTGATTATCTTACTGTTCACTTGTCTCTCGTTCCTCATGGAAGAAACAAAAACCATTTTTTCCATTTTTCTTAACTTCATACAATGCACGGTCTGACTTATCGAGCAATTCCTCATAATCACTACCATCCATCGGATATATGGAAATACCAATACTTGCTGATACTATAACCTCATTTGCATCGTCATTGTATGTCTTTCTAAATGCCTTACCAATGCTGATTGCTTTATTAACAATATCCTCACGAGATGTTACATTGCTCATAAATACAACAAACTCATCTCCACCAATACGACCGATAATGTCGTTTCCACGGAACATATTTTTTAAATGATACACTCCGTCTTTCAAAACTTCATCACCTTTTAAATGTCCAAAGGTATCGTTAATCTTTTTGAAATTATCCATATCAACAATCAACAACGCATGTTTATCCTGTTTTCGACTGGTATTTATCAAATGATTGATATGCTCTCTTGTAGCAACTTTATTGAAAATGTTTGTCATTGCATCCATCTCTGCTTTAAACTGCAACTTTTCCATTTCTTTCTTCTGCATATCAACGTTTGTCAGCTTACCAACAACCTTAACCGGATTGTTGTGTGTATCATAAATCGTCTGTCCACAAACATAACACCAGACATATTCACCAGAAGATCGTTTCATACGGTATTCCGCATCAAATTTTTGCTTTTCTCCACCTAACAATATGCAAAAATTTTCAAATCGTGTAACATCTTCCTTGTACACATACTGCATTTCTTCCTTCATTTCTGCAAACTGTTCTATCGTAGCTCTTCTTCCAAAATTTTCTGTATATTTTTCTGAGTATTCCATCTGATCCGCATAAATGTCATACTCAAATAAAATATCATTGGAAATCTCCGCCAAAATTCGATAACGTTCTTCCTGTATCTTAGATTGTTGTATAATCAATTCCTGTTTTTTCATCTTTCTCCTAAGCGCAAAGAAAATGAAAAGCAAGACAATTATCATACTTATTCCAAATACCACAAAAATTGAATTTTGATTGTCAACAAAAAAATCCTGAAGCATTTGAACAAACTCAACGTCTAAGCGAAGCATCCTCATCCCACCTTTTTCTTCATGTAATTATCCCTTTACCCTTAATCTTAATTAGCATCCAAATCATATGGAGTAACCTGATACACAAAATAATTCAGCCAATTTGTGTACAATGCATTTGCATGACTTCTCCATGTTAATAACGGTCTTCTTGTAGTGTCATCATTCGGATAATAATTACATGGCACTTCCACGTCCGTTAATCCTTTTCTAATATCCCTTTTATATTCTTCATCCAAAGTCAATCGATCATATTCCGGATGTCCAAACACAAACACCTGCTTACAATCCTCTGTAGCGACTAAAAATGCCCCTGCATCTTCAGATTCAGCTAATATGGTCAATTCTTTCTTTTCTCTAATTTTCTCAAGTGGTACGCAGGTATATCTGGAATGCGGTGCATAAAAAACATCATCAAAACCTCTCACTAGTGGATGTCTTCTATGTAATACTTCATGTAAGTATATTCCGGATAGTTTCTTTTCCAAAAGTTCTTTCTGCAATCCAAAATGATAATACATTCCTGCTTGCGCACCCCAACATATGTGTAATGTAGAAGTAACTGATTTTTTAGACCACTCCATAATACTCTTTAACTCATCCCAGTATTCCACTTCTTCAAACTCCATCTTTTCCACTGGAGCACCGGTAATAACTAATCCGTCAAATTTTCTATGTTTTACTTCATCAAAATTCTGATAAAACTTATCCAAATGACTGGCAGCTGTATTTGTACCAACATAACTTGCCGTTGTCAAAAATGTCAAATCTACCTGCAATGGTGTATTTGACAAACTTCTCAATAGTTGAACCTCTGTTGCCTCTTTCAATGGCATTAAATTTAATATCGCAATCTGTAATGGTCGAATTTCCTGGCTTAACGCACGGTTTTCATCCATAACAAATATATTCTCATCTTCCAATATCTTCTTAGCCGGAAGATTGTTTTGAACCTTAATTGGCATACTAACTCACCGTCTTTTTACATATATATTTAATCATACCATGTTTCAATAGAAATATCAAGTTTCCCATATTTTTACGTATTCATCCTATTGATACATCTCAAGAAACTCATTTTCTGTCAAAATAGGTATCTGTAATTCTTTCGCTTTTTTATTTTTCGAAGAATTCGACATATTATCATTATTAATCAAATAATTCGTTTTTTTTGTCACACTTCCGGTTACCTTTCCACCGCGAGACTCAATAAACGCCTGAAGTTCCTTACGATTAGCAAAATGTTCCACAGAACCGGTAACTACAAAGGTTAATCCCTCCATGTTCAAGTTTGCAGAATCCGTTTTTTCCTCCACCTCAAAGGTTACCTCTTTCAACAAATCATCTACAACCTTTTGATTATTTTCATTTTTCATAAACGAAACAAAAGTATCTGCAATAACTTCACCAATATGGTCTATCTCTAACAGTTCCTCTCTAGTAGCATTTCGTATTTTATCAAAATCATTATCCAATGCTTTACATATAAGTTTTGCATTGGATAATCCAACATTCGGAATACCAAGACTATAAATAAACTTTGCTAAATTTACCGTACGAGCTTTCTCTACAGATGCTATCATATTTGCAAAAGATTTTTCTCCAAAACCTTCCATTTCCGTAATAATTTCCTTATATTTTTCCAAGTGGAACAAATCAGCTAATTCCGTAATAATACCTTCTGCAATCATTTTTTCCACTGTTGCCTCTGACAATCCTTCTACGTTCATGGCATCACGGCTCATAAAATGAGTAAATGATTTAATTTTCTTTGCCAGACATTCTTCATTTACACAGCGAAGTACCTTCACATCATTTTCCTTTTCAATAACCGTCTTTCCATGACAAACCGGACAATATTCTGGCACTGTAAATTTTCCACTCTTCGTAAAATTCTCGGCAATCTGTGGAATAATCATATTTGCCTTATACACAGATATTTTATCCCCAATGCCTAATTTCATTTCTTCGATAATACTAATGTTGTGCAGACTTGCACGACTCACTGTCGTTCCCTCAAGTTCCACCGGTTCAAAAATAGCAACTGGATTTATAAGTCCTGTTCTTGAAGCACTCCACTCAATTTCCGTTAATATAGTCTCAGCTGTTTCATCCTGCCATTTAAAAGCAATAGCATCCTTTGGAAATTTTGCTGTAGTACCAAGGCTTCTGCCGAAAGCGATATCATCATAAATAAGCACAAGACCATCCGAAGGAAAGTCATTCTTTTCAATCACACCCGCAAACCACTTTACTGTATCATGAATATTAGATGCTGTTACCATTTTTCGCTCTACAACTTCAAATCCCTGACTTTCCAACCATTGATACTGAGATGCTCTGCTGTTTTCAAAATCAGGCGTGCTTACATTTTCATTTCCCTCACAACTTACCAGTCCAAAAGCAAAGAAAAATACACTTCTCTTTGCTGTTATTTCGTTGTTAAGCTGTCTTACAGAACCACTACACAAATTTCTTGGATTTTTGTATTTTTCCGACACTTCAGCAATGGATGCATTTAAAGCGTTGAAATCCGAATATTTGATTACAGCCTCGCCACGAAGCACAAGTTTTCCCTTAAACGGAATGTTAAGCGGAACATTTTTAAATACTTTTACGTTATTAGTAACTACTTCCCCAATTTCACCATTACCACGGGTAACTGCTTTTACTAATTTTCCATCTTCATAGGTGATTACTATGGTAAGTCCATCCATTTTCCAAGATAAAACGCCTTCCTGACCGCCAAGCCATGACTGAAGATCATCCACACTTTTTGTTTTATCTAATGACAACATACGGGATGGATGCGCCTCTTTTGGTAATTCGCTCAACACTTCATAACCAACATTTCTTGTAGGACTATTTGAAAGTGTTGTGCCAAGGCTTTCTTCCAATGCCACCAATTCGTCATATAATTTATCATATTCCAAATTGCTCATTATTTCCTCAGCATCCTGATAATATGCTTTTGAAGCTTTATTAAGAATACTTACTAATTCTCTCATTCTTTCCTGCTGTTCCAACTTTTTTCTTCCTCTCTCTACAAATGTTCTCTCAAGCTCTCCTTTATGCCATGATTTCGGCTTTTTTTCTTAAATTTTCTACAACAAACTTAATAATTCTTCGAGTTCTTTTCCTACTATTTTACGGTATGTTCCTGTTTTTAATCTTCCTAATCTGATATTCATCACACGTACTCTTTCCAGTTCAACTACCCGATAATCTAAATATTCGCACATTCTTCTGATCTGGCGATTTAAGCCTTGTGTCAAAATAATCCGAAATGTCCTTGGACCAATCTGTTCAATCTCACAAGGTCTTGTCATGGTATCTAAAATAGGTACTCCGCTTCCCATAACACGCAAGAAATCCGGTGTGATTTTTTTATTTACAGTAACAATATACTCTTTTTCATGAAAATTACTTCCACGCAAAATCTTATCCACCAATTCTCCCTGATTGGTCAATAATATCAGCCCTTCCGAATCTTTATCCAAGCGACCGATTGGATAAATTCTTTTTCCGTAATTGATATATTCCACAATATTGTCTTTATCCTTCTTGCTTGTAGTACAAACCACGCCTCTTGGCTTATTAAATGCTAATAATACCTTTTCCTCTTCTTTTTTAATAGGCTTATGATCAATCTCAATTCGCTGATTTCCTGTTACTTTTTGTCCCTGTACCGCAGGTTTTCCATCAACAAAAACACGTCCCGCTTCTACTAAACGGTCCGCTTCTCTTCTTGAACATACTCCTGCATCACTTAAAAATTTATTTAATCTCATTTCCTGTTCCATATAGCTCCTCCGTATGTAAAGCAGGCAGGGAAATCACTCTCCCTGCCATCTGTAAATACTTCTCTATCGTTTCAATAATATTTTACATAACATATCATCTTCTATTGCTTTGTCTGCAACTACTGTTCTGACTGTGTTACATTTTCTTCCGTCTGCTGCTCACTCTGTGTCTCAGACTCTGCTTCCGACTGTTGTACTGTGGTATTTTCACTTTCGCCTTCTGCCTGCTGTTGTGTCGCACTCTCACTCACGCCATCTGTCTGCTGTTCTGTCAAACCTTCTGTCTGCGCATTTTCCGTATCATCTGGCATAGCTTCCTTGTCAACTTCATCGCTACCACCGTTCAATTTTGCGTAGAATGCTCGGAATTTTGGATCGTTATTAATCGCTTCTTCCAATTTATAATTTACAGTATCAATAATTTTCTTAACATTTTCACACTCATCAGCTTTCGCAATAAACTCCTGCACTTCCTGTTTTATGAGGGATAATTCAATTTTTAAATTTCCATCTTTATCAGTAACAATATATAAACGATTAAGTCCAGGGGCTGCGGTATCAATACCAGTAAACTTAAGTTCACTGTACACATAAGCTAAGTACTCACCCTTTGTATAACCATCCATGATAAGACACTCAACATTTTGATACTGTTCAATTAGACTTCTCTTTGCCTGCATTTCTTCAACGTCAATATTATCTACATTCGTCACAATTTTAGATAATGACTGTAAATCACAGGTAAGCATACCATTTAAATAATTCATGATAAGCTCATTCACTTCGGTTGTTGCATCCTTCTTTATTTTAGATTTTTTCTCGTCAACGCCTGCTTCTTTAAGGATTTTTGCCCCGGTGTTCATTACAACAAATTTATTTGCATCTGTTTGTTCCTGTTCTTTTTTTGCTGCGTTATTTTTTGATGGTGAAGTCAATGAAATAGTCACCATTCCAATACACATGGTACACATGGTAATCATTAAAATTATTTTTTTATACTTAAATTTCATCTTTAGTCTCCTTATACTCCTGAACTAATAATACTTCCCTAACAAATATAGTATTACACCTGAGCGGAATCGAACCGCCGCACATGGCTCCGGAGGCCATTGCTCTATCCACTGAGCTACAGGTGTATGCGCAAGTTAAATTATACCAATCCATTCTTAAAATGTAAAGAAACTTTCATAAAATCTTTCATAAAAACTTATATACTAATATAAAACGATTCACAGCTTTATTAATTGCCCCACTAACTATAATATAGCCTAAAAACGACTATACAATCATTTTTAGACTATATTGCACAAAAAATATTATTTGTTTTCTTCTATGAATGCTTTTATCATTTCCTTAGGTTGGAACCCTACAGTATTTGCCACCGACTTTCCATCTTTAAATATGTGTATTGCAGGTATGCTTCTAATTTGTAATTCCATTGCTATATTCTGATTTTCATCTGTATCAATATTGTAAAACGCTACTTCCGGCATTTCATCTGACAATTGCTCCATTATAGGTGCAAGCATCTGACATGGTCCACACCATGTAGCCGAAAAATCTACTACCGAAAGACCTTTGTCAGCCAACTCTTTAAATTCCATTTCATTAACTTTTTTTACCATATTCCCATCTCCTGCTCTTATTATCCCCATTCAAAAAACAACTATACGCTTCTTTTACTAATTAGGCTCAATTTTACTCAGTAACTCCAAGCACATCTACGTTATAATAATGCTTTAAAATATCCGTATATTCATATCCATCTTTTGCCATCTGCTTTGCTCCATTTTGACTCATTCCCACATTGTGACCATAACCGCCACCCTGAATGTCATATGTAACCGCAGAACCTGATGTCACTTTACTAACAGAAAAATACGAACTTGGCAATGAATACAAATTAGATAACGTACTGGCATTTTGACGTTTTAACTCTCCATATGTAGTAGCTAACAATATTTTTGCAGCTGTCACACTTTCCACCAAAACCGTACATTTGCTACCTTTAATCTTTACGCTCTTTACCATTCCACTGTTTTCCCGATCTACAACGGTTACATTTTTTAACGTTCCCACGGTAGAAATCATTGCAGAAGCATAAGAACCATCCGGTTGTAACTTTTTAATATATTTTGGATACAGCATGCAACATGACATTATTTTTTCATTGATTCTTTTTTGAAGGTTAGCCTTACTAATATTTGATGACCATCGATACCACTCTGATTTACGGTCAAACAATTCTATCTCTTCATCTGCAATAAATTTTTTAAACTTACTATTCGTTGACAAATTTTTTGATTTTCCTCCAAAAATCTGCACTATGCTATTGTAAAACGCATCTTCTGTTTTTCCACCCCAGACTTCAGATGGTAAACTAGTCTCTCCAAATGAAGTTGCAAAATAATAGGCTGAAATAATCTTTTTTCCATCTTTTATGACCTGATTTTCTGTCTCCTCTACTGCATTTGTTATCTTAGAAGATTCTTTTATGTTATTATAAACTTGATAAGCATTACTATCATCCAAATCAGCACCGAGACTCTTATATTTATCACTATTTAAATGTGTATACGCAAAACTTCTGGCTGTTACAGCCTGAGTCTTAAGTGCCTCTTTAGGAAAACTCTCTGACATTTCACTTCCTACTACACCATATAAGTATTCCTCCAATGGGAGATTATTGATTACCGCTAAGCCACTACTTTCACTACGAATAATCAACGTACCTCGATATGTAGGATTTCCTTGATTTCTTTTAATGGATTTTACAGTTATTTTTCCACCAGATTTTGGTGTAACTGTAATTTCCGATGCATTTTTCAGTAGTTCATATTTTTTATCAATCGTAACACTTTCTTTTGCTTTGTAAGTCTTTTTTTCGGAACCATTTGAGATGATGAATGCCTTGTTTGATGTCAGTATAACATTTGTATGATAAATATTTGAAAAACCATCCGTTCGTAACAATACTCTGATTTTTCTTGGAATAACCTTCACTTTACAAGAAACAGATGTATTATCCTCACTTGTAGCTGTAACCGTAGTAGTTCCCTCGTTATTTGCTGTAATCTTTCCCTTCGTATTTACAGTAGCCACCTTTTCATTCTCAGATGTCCAAGTAAGCTTTTTATAATTTCCCGTTACTGTAACAGTCTTTGTTTTCCCCACCTGCAGACTGACACTCTCCGGCGCAATGCTTAGTTTTTCTTCCTCTGCATAAATATCCAAACCATTCATTCTAAAAAAACATAACACAGCCAGAAGTACTCCTACAATAATTCTCCCATTTCTTCTCATTACACCACTCCTCATCCTTTGTTCATGTCAATTTTCACTTCTGTACTAATTGTAACATATATTTTTACATTTTTCTTGCATATTTTATGGCAATTTTTTAATAGAACAAAGTTTCCTGTAAAACGGACATAACTACTTCATAATGACCTCAATATATGAAATTGAAAAAAGTATGTCATGTATATACAAAACACAACACACTTTTTCCTAACACTATTTCAATTGTCAATCTTATTTTTCAAAACGAACTGCAATGGAATTTGCATGTGCAGTCAATCTCTCTGCTGTCGCAAACTGGATAATATCCTTGTGGATAGGCTCTAATGCCTCTCTTGAGTAAGATATGATACTTGTCTTCTTAATAAAATCATCTACACTAAGTGGTGAGAAGAATTTTGCCGTTCCGTTTGTAGGCAATACGTGGTTTGGTCCTGCAAAGTAATCTCCAAGTGGCTCACTTGAATATTCTCCAAGGAAGATTGCTCCGGCATTTTTAATCTTTGTCATAGTCTGGAATGGATCTTTTGTTACAAGTTCCAAGTGCTCTGAAGCAATTTCATTCACTGCATCAATAGCTTCATCCATGCTTTTTGCCACTAAAATATATCCGTAATTATCAAGAGATTTCTGAATAATCTCTGATCTTGATAATTCTTTCACAAATCCATCCACTTCTTTTGAAACCTGATCTGCCAGTTCTTCGCTTGTTGTTACTAAAATTGCAGATGCCATTTCATCATGTTCTGCCTGCGAAAGTAAGTCTGCTGCCACATATCTTGGGTTTGCAGTCTCATCTGCCAATACTAAAATCTCGCTTGGTCCCGCAATAGAATCAATACTTACATGTCCATATACGGCTTTCTTTGCTAAAGCTACGAAAATATTTCCAGGTCCTGTAATCTTATCTACCTTTGGAATACTTTCTGTTCCATATGCCATAGCAGCAATTGCCTGTGCTCCACCAACTTTATAAACTTCAGCAACACCTGCTTCTTTTGCAGCAACCAATGTAGTTGGTGTTACTTTTCCCTGTGCATCCGGTGGTGTACACATAATAATCTTTTCAACACCGGCAACCTGTGCAGGAATTACATTCATAAGTACACTAGATGGGTAAGCAGCCTTTCCTCCCGGTACATATAAACCGACTTTTGAAAGTGCTGTAATCTTTTGTCCTAAAATGGTTCCATCCGGCTTACTGTCAAACCAGCTATACTGTTTTTGTTTTTCGTGATACTCTCTGATGTTTGTAATGGCCTTGCGGATTACTTCAACCAAAGATGGCTCTACTAAATCATAAGCCTCTTTTACTTCTTCCTCAGTAACCAATACATTTGAAGCGTTGATATCTGCTTTATCAAATTTCTTTGTATATTCAAAAACTGCTTTATCCTTGTTTGTTTTTACATTTTCAAGAATGTCACTAACAATGCTCTCGTATTCACCATAACTGTTAGGACTTCTCTTTAATAAATCTTCTAAAATATTATTTTTTGTATCTTCTGTTAAAACTACTTTCTTCATAGTTTCACACCCTTTCTAAATTAATTCTTGTCAGCTTCGTCCATCTTTGACAATTCTACTTTTAAATCATTGATAATCTTAGTAATACGTTCCTGCTCCATCTTCATACTAACTTCATTTACAACCATACGAGCTGACAATGGGCAAATTTCTTCAAGTACTACCAATCCGTTTTCCTTAAGGGTAGAACCAGTCTCTACAATATCAACGATTACTTCTGACAAACCCACAATTGGAGCAAGCTCAATGGAACCGTTTAATTTAACAATTTCAACTGTCTTATGCTTTTTGTTCTGGAAATAATCTTTTGCAATATTCGGATACTTTGTGGCAACACGGATAATCTCGCCACTTTCCAAATTCTTTCTTGCTTCTTCCGGACCAGCCACACACATTCTGCATTTTGCAAGACCAAGGTCGATGACCTCATACATCTTGCGGCCTTCCTCCAAAATCGTATCCTTTCCAACTACACCAAAATCTGCTGCTCCATACTCAACATATGTTGGCACATCAGATGCTTTCGAAAGAAAGAACTTTAATTTTAATTCCTCATTTACAAAAATCAACTTTCTTGTGTGAGGATCTTTCATCTCTTCGCAGGTAATTCCGATTTTCTCAAGAATACCAAGTGTTTTCTTTGCCAATCTACCCTTTGCAAGTGCAAATGTAATATATCTCATAAGAAACCTCCATCTATTATCCTTCAATCAGGTTCTGTACATTAAGAACCTTCTCTGTCTCATTCTTCAAATCAATCAATATTGCATGTTCTTCATTTTCAATAAACAAAATCTGTTCCATGCCATTGCGGAGTGCAAACTCTTTGTACTCCTTTAAATCTCTTCTGGAAGACTTGCGAAGCAACTCGATTTTCGTCTGTTTTGCACGGAATGTCTTTGCAATATCAATGGCAATTCTTCTGAAATCGCTCTTGTAAAGTACGATAGTAGCAGGTGCTTCTTTTAACACATTGATTTTTTGTCTTGATAATGCCATCATCACCTGATCTACTTCAATCGCCAATCCAATGGCTGGTGCTTTCTTACCAAACTGTTCTGTCAAAGCGCCATATCTTCCGCCCTTTGCAATAGGCTCACCGGTTCCATAAGTATACGCCTTGTAAATCATACCGGTATAATATTTGTAATTGCTTAACATTCCTAAATCAAATGTCACATAGCTGTTAAGCTCATATGTCTTAAGAATTGCATATAATTTTTCCAAACGATTGATAGCATGAAGTGCCTTCTCATTTGTAGTAAGGGTTCTTGCATACGAAAGGTTTTCCAAATTACCAAACATCTCAGGAAGTTTTAAAAATAACTCTTTTAAGTTTCCTTCAATTTTCTTTTCCTCAATCATCTGCTCCACGCCAAACATGTTCTTTTGCATAATGAGATTACGAAGTTCTTCTTTTTCTGTATCATCAAATTTACCTTCTTCAACGATACCATTAAAGAAATCTGCATGGCCGACTTCAATCTGAAGTTCCTTTATTCCACATGCCAATAAACACTCAATAGTAACAGCAATCATCTCAGCATCTGCATCTGATGTATCATCATTGATTAACTCTGCACCAACCTGTGTTGTCTCTTTTAATTTTCCCTGATAACTTGTGTTGTTAATAAATGTATTTCCGGAATAACAGAAGCGGATTGGCAACTCCTCGTCTTTATAATATTTCGATACACATCTTGCAATGGATGGTGTAATGTCCGGACGAAGTGCCAACATATATCCTTCTCTGTCAAAGAAACGATACATATCCTTTGCCTCAACGGTTCCTCTTTGTTCGCTAAATATATCAAAATACTCAAACATCGGTGTCTGAATATCGTTAAATCCGTACAATTTCAAAACATGATGCATAGTCTCCTGTACGCGAACCTTACGTGCACATTCCTCTCCATAAATATCTCGCATTCCTTCCGGAGTATGCAGCAGGTCATGTCCATCGAAATGATTTGAAAATTTATAATCTGCTTTTATCATGTTTTCCTCCTTCTGCCTCTTTGGCATATCACTTTATCACTTTACTACACTAAAGTGTTTTGTTCAAAAACACACATAGTTGTTCTGTTATTATATTGTATATTATCCCTGATTGTCAACCGTTACATCCATTATGAATGAATATTTGGAATCTGCCAGTCTATAGGTTCTACTCCATTTGCCTCTAAAAAGGCATTTGTCTGACTAAAAGGTTTGCTTCCAAAAAATCCACGATACACAGACAATGGGCTTGGATGTGGTGCTTCAAGAATCAAATGTTTCGGATTGTTGAGCATTTTTTTCTTCATTCTTGCCGGTCTTCCCCATAAAATAAACACTACCGGTCGGTCCACTTCATTTACTGCTTTAATAATGGCATCCGTAAAGTGTTCCCAACCTTTCCCCTGATGGGAACCAGCTTCATGTGCTCTCACAGTCAAAACCGTGTTAAGCATCAACACCCCTTGCTCTGCCCATTTAACTAAATACCCGTTATCTGGTATTTCGCATCCCAAATCGTCCTTCAATTCTTTATATATGTTTACAAGGGATGGAGGTATCTCCACCTCAGGTTTTACAGAAAAGCACAATCCATGTGCCTGTCCCACATTGTGATAAGGATCCTGACCTATAATTACAACTTTAACTTTTGACAAAGGTGTCAAATGCAATGCGTTAAAAATATCTTCTGAAGCCGGAAAAATCACATTTTCACTATACTCTTTTTTTACAAACTGATACAAATCCTTATAATAATCTTTTTTAAATTCATCACCAACGGCTGCTAACCAATCATTTGAAATTGCAGACATCTTTACTCCTCGCTTTCTTGTTTCCGATAAATCCAAAGAGGCTATGATTACTCACAGCCCCTTTTACCTTTTACCTTTATCCTATAGTCTTACGCTAATTCCCTCTTCGCGCAAATACTGTTTTACCTGATTAATCTCCAGTTCTTTAAAATGGAATAAAGATGCTGCCAATGCTGCATCTGCCTTTCCCACTGTCAAAGCCTCTTTAAAATCTTCCATTTTACCGGCACCACCGGATGCAATAACAGGAACTGACACATTTTCAGAAATGGTTCTGGTTAGTTCAATATCGTATCCGTCTTTTGTTCCGTCTCCATCCATACTAGTAAGCAAGATTTCTCCTGCACCTAACTCACAAGCTTTCATTGCCCATTCTACCGCATCGATTCCCATATCTACACGACCGCCGTTTTTATATACATTCCAGCCACTTCCATCTGCTCTTCTTTTCGCATCAATTGCTAAAACTACGCACTGGCTTCCAAATTTATCTGCCGCATCAGCAATCAATGATGGATTCATAATCGCCGCAGTGTTTACAGATACTTTATCCGCACCTTCACGCAGGATTGCCTTAAAATCATCAACTGTACGGATACCGCCTCCTACCGTAAATGGTATAAAGACTGTTTCTGCCACTCTACGAACCATGTCAATCTTTGTGGCTCTGGCATCCGATGAGGCTGTAATATCCAAAAATACAAGTTCATCTGCCCCTGCTTTATCGTAAGCAGCACCAACTAAAACCGGATCACCTGCATCCACAAGATTTACGAAATTTACACCCTTCACTACACGTCCGTCATGCACATCCAGACAAGGAATAATTCTTTTTGTAAACATTATGCATTCTCCTTTCCAAACTGTGCAAAGTTTTTAAGTATCTTCAATCCTACTTCACCACTTTTTTCAGGGTGGAACTGACAACCAAATATATTTCCATGTTCCACAGACGCATGAATGTGTGTGCTGTATTCGGTAGTCGCAGCTACATCTTCCTCATTCTTTGCTTTTAAATAATAAGAATGTACAAAATATACATAGGAATTGTTCTCTATACCTTCAAATAACTTTGAACCATTTTTTACTTCAATGGAATTCCATCCCATATGAGGAATCTTTAATCCTTCCTGTGGCGGAATTTTCACAATCTCTCCAGGCAATAATCCCAATCCTGGCACATCATTTTCAGATTCATCACTACGCTCAAACATCAATTGAAGTCCTAAACATATTCCAAAAAATGGTGTCCCTTTATCCACAATCTGTTTAATTGTATCTACTAAATCATAACTATGTAGTTTTCCCATGGCATCCTCAAATGCTCCAACTCCAGGCAAAATCACCTTATCTGCCGATAATAGCACCTGTTTGTCCCTTGTAATAACAACTTCTTCTCCAAGATGAACCAGGGCTTTTTCTACACTTTTTATGTTTCCTGCATCATAATCAATAATTGCAATCATGTTATTGCTCCTTTCGAATCAAAAAAGGTATTGTAACATTGTTGACTCTTTCAACAATTCTTATCATACAACATATCTGTATGACATTACAATACCTCTTTCAAATTTGTTGTAACAGTTTACCTGATAATTCATTACATATGCCATTTCTCAGTTCTTTAATCCTGATTTGCTATATCAATGACTTCCTTACTGTATTTTGCCTGATCTTCTTCCTGAATAAGCTTGTAAGCCTCATCTTCCGTTAAATTGTACTCATTTTCAATCGTATCAAGAATTTTGTTTCTTAGTTTATCCAAATCATCAATAACTTCAAGCTCAATAGCATCCTCCGAATACACATCATATTTTTCAAGGCCTTTCAAAAGCGAATCCAAGGCTTCCGCATATAATCTTAGATTTGTATAGTTGTAATACGAGTTTAGCTCTTTATTTACATACATAACCGTTCTCACTTTTTGATAGAGTTCCATATCTTTTTTCTCAATCGCTAAACCTGCTAACTGATTATAGGCTTCCGTATACTGCTGTTCTTTAAAATAAACTTCTGCTCTTCGAACACTGCTCTTATAACTAAATGCATTTGTACCCACAATAATACCGGCACAAACCAATCCCAAAAATACAAAAACAATTGTAGCTCCAACTCGGTTGATACGACCTTGGTCCTCATCTTCCTCCTGTTGCGCAAGCTCTTTTAATCTGGCTTTTTCAGCTTTTCTTTCTTCTTTCAGTCTTGCTTTTTCCTGTTTCTTGGCGAGTTTTTCAGCTTTTTTGGCTTCTTTAGGATCTACCTCTTTGCCTTCTTCTCCTTCGCCTTCGCCGCCCTCACCTGCAGCTTTTTCAGCTTCCTTAGCTTCCGCCTCTTTCTTTAATCGTTCTTCTTCCTCTTGGGCTTCCTTTTCTTTTGCTTTTTTCCATTTTTCATCCTTCAGATTTCCAAACAATCGCTTCCAAATACTAATTTTAGGTTTCTCCTCTTCCACTTCAGCCAAAGCCTCAGCCTCAGGTATATCATCGATTGCTGTAAAATCATCCTCTGGCACATCGCTATCTCCACCCATGATATTTCCCATCAATCCACCATCAGAAATCGAATCTAAAAGTGCATCTACACTACTCTCTGCATCTCCTAAACCATCTGTCGCAACTGCATCTGTTTCAACATCTGCTCCAATTGCATCATCTTCAGGTAGAAGTCCTGACAAATCCATACCATCATCCGAAGAATTTAACAAAGCATCCAGATCACTATCCAAAAGCAATCCATCATCTGCCGGTGCATCTTCAGCAACGACAGATGACAAAGAAATATCATCATCTAATACTGGCAAATCATCTGCTCCCAAATTTTCATCCCCTACTGCTAAATCATCTGTTAATACACTATCTTCTTCTGATGGAATATCTGGTGTTTCATCCATCATTGGAATATCTTCAAATTCCGGCAAATCCGCACTCTCCTCACTAACTGCGATATCAGGCTGTGGTATATCCATAGGCTCCGATAATCCATCTAAATCTGGGATACTCTCTAATTCAGACAAATCAATATTTGGTTCTTCACTGACAGAAGCATCTGCAGTTTCCACACCTGCTTCTTCTGAAGTTGTTGTACCTGCACTGTTTAATTCTGGAATTTCCTCTTCTTCCAATTGATCTACTTCTGCAAATATATCTTCTTCTATTTCTGGCTCTTTCTCACGCACGATAATATCTGGATTTTCTAAATCATTTGCCGGATCCGTTAATTCAAACTCCAAATTAGTTTCAAACAAATCTCCCGAAAGTTCCGGTAAATCATAATCATCCAATCCTGAGAAGTCAATATCAGCTGTTTCTGCATCTAAATCAATATCCTGTAATTCTGGCTGACAGTCTTCACAGTATTCCATATCATCCGCAATGCTTTTGCCACACACTTTACATTGCCCCATAAGAATTCCCTCCATACTTTATCAAAGTAACAGTATTATATATACCTTTCACTTTCCACTACATACCCTATTGTATATTTCGTATTATTTCAACAAAATCTTTAGTACCCCTAATTTTTTTCTTAATAAACACAAATTTTCCCTAGGTCGCACTTTTAGTATTATAAGACTATTGCATCGCAATTTCCTATTACACGAAAAAGTGCCACAACACATGTGGCACTTTGCATCCTTATAGACTTATGAAGCCTTATTTTCACTGTTTTTTCCAACCAAATCATCAATCGCTGCCACCAAAGAACCGATTTCAGGTTTTGAAAGCTGAGCATTAGCTCCTAATCTTTCACCTTTTCTTCTCATTTCTTCGTTAACTAATGATGAGAAAATAATAACTGGAACTTCTTTTAAATCATCATCATCTTTAATCAACTTCGTCAATCGATGACCATCCATCTGTGGCATCTCAATATCTGTAATTACACAATTAACATGTTTTCTATAATCGCCGCTTGCCTTATACTCTTTTAACTTATCCCAAGCTTCCTTACCATTGCTTGCTACAGTAACATTACTATATCCAGCCTTATGAAGACAATCCAAAATTAACTTACCTAACAATGGTGAATCCTCAGCTACCAAGATAGGAATTTCATTTCTTGGTCGATCTCCTAACTGTGCAATATCAGAAACACGTAAACTTGTCTCCGGACTAATATCATTTACAATCTTCTCGAAGTCCAAAATGATAATCAGTTTTTTATCATACTTAATAATACCTGTGGCAACTCCGGCTCCTGCAGTATTAATCGTCTCATCTGGTTTCACAATATCCGCCCAGGATACACGATGAATACCTACCACTTCATGAACATGAAAAGCAGTATGCAACTGATTAAAGTTTGTCACAATATACATATCACGGCTTTCATCTCCTGAAGGTTCCAAATGCAGGCACTTCGCCAAATCAATAATTGAAATAATTGTTTCACGAGGCATAAAAATTCCCTCAATACATGGATGACCATTAGGTATTGGAGTTGGCTTCTTGTATGTTAAAATCTCCTTGATTTTTGCAACATTCATTCCATAGTAATTACCCCCTACGCGAAACTCCAATATTTCAAGTTCGTTAGTACCACTCTCTAACAAAATATTAGTTTCCATAACCCCATTCCTCCTATTCTCACTTTTTTATACGCACATCAGGAAGTCTTGATTTTATAACTAAGTTAATTATACATCATATTTGAACATTCAGCAAACAAATATCGACATTTCTGTAAATTTTTGTAAATTATTAATATAACTGTAATATATTAATCCATTTTTAACATTTTTAGCAGATATTTTGTATCCAAAAGTATTTTTCTTTACTCATCGAAATACGAAATACCGGAATAAGAACATACCCCTTTTGCAATTTCTTTTCCAGTCTCTTTCCAATACTTCGAATTACCCATCATAGTTTTTGCTTCGTGAAGGTTCGTCATAAATGCACATTCCACTAAAATACTGGCTTTCGTTCCCATAGCATATGTATTACACATTGCTAATGACATTTTTTTTGCACCTCTGTTAATCTGTTTTGTTCCCTTAGCCATTTCTTTATCTACTATAGATGCAAGTTTTGCTGAATCTCTTGCTTTAGAACTGTGACTAAACACTTCAAATCCCTGTGCTTTATTAAATGTTCTTCCCGAACCTACTGCATTGAAATGAACACTTATAGAATACTTCGCTCCAAATCTTTTAATATTTCTTTGACGTGCAGAAAGTGAAACGTCTTTAGCACCAAAAGCGGAACGATACACCTTAAATCCCATACGTTCTAACTCGTTTGCCAAAACTTTTCCAACACCAACATTTGCCTGATGCTCGCGAATAGAAACACCTTTTTTGACATCAATTTTTCCATCTCCATCAAAATCTATATTGCAAGGCATTTTCGGAGTTCTTTTTCCAGGAGTATTGGCTCCATGTCCACAATCTACTGCAACTTTAATCGGTTTCATATTAAATAAGACTCTTAACGCTCCATCACCATATTGTGTAACTACTGATAGCCCGTTTTTCTTTTTCACTGCTATCTGAACATTGTTTCCTACATTTTTCACACTAATATTCTGTGCATATTTACTGTCCACAATTTTTTCTTGAAATTCTCTAGTTATCAATGTACCTTTCAAATTAACTTTCACATAACTTTTTGTTACGGTAAACTGAGGTTTTACGTATCCACTATAAGAAACCTTCATAGCTTCTTTTTTTCCATCTCCCCATATTTTTATATCAGAAACACCATTCTTATTCGTATCCCCTGATAGATCAAATTTTAAATTCAAAAATTTTCCCGTATTTTTGGTAATAATAAGTGTGGCAGCATCATCTGACAATTCGATTTTATCTGCACCCAATTCACTAAACAATTCATACGCCGGAACCATAAAAAAATCTTTTTGATTTTGCCTAATCTTTACAAGATTCACATCCATTGCCCCTAATGAATTTTCATCCTTTATTGCCTGACATCCTTCTTCATAATATACTGAATATCCAGCTCTACTGGCAATCATGCCACTTCCGCTTACAACAACACTTCCACCAATCACGTCACTTTCCATCGTTTCATACAAAGGTATCATCATAACACCATCAATGATAATTCCAGGCATTGTATCACAGAGATTTAATTCTTTTCCATTAAATGAAATCGCCTTCATTCTATAGCCATCATAACGTATCCGTTTGTCATCTATATAATAATAAATCGTATCTGTTTCCAAATCAGTGTTTTCTGTTTCTACTACTGCTGTTGCAGGTACCTGATCCTGTGTATTTTCCACCTGTTGTCCTGAAGTTTCTGAATTTTGTGTATCCACTCCAATATCATTCTGCTCTTCTTTTACATTCTCACCTTTTGTATCGTCTACAATGTTGTTCTGCTCTTCTTTTTCATTTTCACCTTGTGTTTCGTCAACACAAGTATTCTGTTCGTCTTTTTCATTTTTCGTTTCATCTAAACCATCATTTTGTTGCAATGCATTGGCTTCATCCAATGCACTTGCATTGACACATGTCTGACCTGTTTTCACTGGCAATGCCAATGCTAAAATTAAAGCTATCGCTAAAATTTTCCCTCTCTTTTGTAACTTCCTCATAACTACTTTAACTCCTTTACCTGTTCTGCCAAAGATTTTCTCATCTTTTTTCTCGTCAACTCTACAAGATTTAATTTCGTCATGTCAACAAACACTGTTTTGACAGAATCTTTTTTTATCTCTCTCTCTAACGTCTCAATCAATTCTTTCTTAGACGCTTCCTCATCCATATCTATAAAATCTATAATAATAATACCGGAAATATTTCTAAGACGAATCTGTTTTGCAATTTCCACTGCTGCCTCCAGATTAATCTTCAAGAAATGTCTTTCCGTATTTTTCTTTCCTGCAATTGCCTTTCCACTATTTACATCAATGACATTCATAGCTTCCGTAGGCTGTATGATCAGATATCCGCCGGAATTTAACCAAACCTTCTCCTGCAACGCCTTCTCAATCTTTGTTTCTATCCCATATAAATGATTTAGCGTCAGCATCGAATCATTGTAAAACACAAGTTTTGCTACATCTGACGGTTGAAAATTTAATAAATACGCATGAATCGTATCATATATTTCCTTATCATCTGTCACAATCTCCTCGATACTTTCATCATACCCATCTCTAATATCACATAAATACCCTAATGGTGCCTGATAAATCTTTGAAAAGCAGGATTTATATTTTCCTGTTTCCACAATTTGAAGCATCAGTTTCTGTAATACTTCCAATTCAGCAAACAGCTGCCCTTCCTCACAATTTATGGCATTGGTTCGGACAACGACGCCAAAACAATGGTCTTTAGGCAGAAATTCTTTGATTTTTTTTACCCAGTTTTGTCTTTGTTCCGGATCCTTAAGTTTTCCCGATACTCCAATCCTTTTGTCGCCATAAGTCACTACACAATATTTTCCTACAAATTGAATTTTTGTAGTAACAGAAGGGCTTTTGGTTTTAATGGCATCCTTGGAAATCTGAACCAAAAGTTCATCCCCGATGCAAATTTTATCGCTGTTTTTAGAATTGCAAAAAATAGGTGTTTCTTTTTCAGAAATAGGCAGATAACACATCTGCCCATTTTCAATTTCCACAAATGCTGCGTTGATGTTTTTCACAATATTTTTTACTTTTCCAACGTAAATATTTCCAAGCAATGATACATCCTGTTCTTTTTCTATATGAACCTGTAATAATTCCTGATCCTGAAACATGGACGTTGCAATTCCGCTGCCATACCTGGTAATCAATAATCGTTGCATTGTCATCCCTCGATTTCATGTCCAAAGCTTTCTAGTGTAACCAGATTACGGTTTTTACCATAGTCTTCTTCACTAACCTTTGTATCTGCATTTAAATCTGCATACACTTCCATTCGATGAATTTGATATGCAAACTTTTCAAATGGTATATCAGCATACAAACAAAATGCCTCCAAAATAAGCTCTGGCTTAATATTTACTACACTTCCCGTAGTAATCTGAAAATAAATCTTCTTCCCATTTTCATACTTCTGTGCAGCACTGTCATCAGCAGTACCACCAATTTTTTCAGAAAACTCTTTTGCCGAAAAAGCATATTCATAAATATATGGACGAATATCCATCTCTTTTTCGCTTTTCTTTGTTTTCTTTTTCATTATAATCTCATTTTGTGCCAAAAATGTTTCAAATAGTTGTTGATAATTGTCCGGAAACTCATATCCGTCTTTCACCGAAATACAATAATCTGCTGCTGCCACAATAGACATGGCATTTTTACTTCCTTCTTCCAGTTCTACAAAACTCTTAACCCGTATCTCATCGTTCATTGCAGCATTTAATCGTTCTACCGTTTCCTTTGACGAAAAAGTGGAAACTAACTGCATGTCCATATATTCCCCATCACTTGTAAGCCCCACACCTAAAGGCGCTGCAAACGAAATCAGCTGATGAGGATTAAATCCTTGCGAATACGCTACATCGATGCCGCTTCTACGAATGGCTTTCTGAAAATAACGCATCACATCCAAATGTCCTATAAACTTCATGGAACCTGTTTTACTAAACTTAATTCTTGCCTTCAAAGCAGACACCTCCTCCAAATACAGCTGCTCCACATCCTGCACACTTTTGTCTGCAATTTGGAGTTACAGTTTCATTTTTTCCAGTCTGATATTCTTTCCATAAGAACTTTTTAGATACACCGATATCAATAAAATCCCAAGGGAACAATTCTTCTTCCTCTCGTTCTCTTGAAGTATAGAACAATGGATCGATGCCATTTTCTTCAAATGCCTTCACCCATTCATCGTATTTAAAAAATTCTGACCAGGAATCAAACATACAGCCGGCTTTATATACGTCATAAATTACTTTGCTAAGTTTCCGATCACCTCTGGCAAGTACACCTTCTAACTGTGTCAATTCAGCCTCATGCCAGTTATATTTGATACTCTTTTGATTGAGCTGTTCTTTCATTTTTCCATTTAAGAAACGCTGTTTTTCCAAAAATTCCTCGCTTGTACACATTCTTGCCCACTGGAATGGTGTAAATGGCTTTGGCACAAAAAACGAAGTACTGGAAACAATACTTACCTTACCATTTCTCTGATCCTTTGGAATAGTATAATACTCTCTTGCAATCTTGTCCGAAAGAATGGCAATTCCTTCAATATCTTCATTGGTTTCTGTAGGAAGTCCAAGCATAAAATATAGCTTAACTCGGTTCCATCCGCTTTGGAATGCATCCATGGCACCTTTTAAAATTACTTCCTCTGTCAATCCTTTGTTGATAACATCACGAAGTCTTTGAGAACCAGCCTCCGGTGCAAAGGTAAGACTACTCTTTTTCACATCCTGCACTTTACTCATAACATCAAGGGCAAACGCATCAATACGCAAAGAAGGAAGGGAAATATTTACCCCTTTCGTACGGAATTCATCAATCAAAAAGTACACCAATTCCTGCAATTCGTTATAATCGCTGGAACTTAAAGAACTTAAAGAAATTTCCTCATGTCCCGTACTTTGTAGCATCTTTCTGGCTGTTTCCTTTAAGAAATTAATATCTCTTGGACGGATTGGACGATAAAGCATCCCCGCCTGACAAAAACGACACCCTCTGATGCAACCACGCTGTATTTCAAGCACAACTCTGTCCTGGGTAAGTTTTATATAAGAAACTAACGGCTTTTCCGGATAAAAGGTATTTGCCATATCCATTTGCACCTGCTTCATGATTTTCTTTTTTGCAAATGCGTTGTTTGGCTCGAAACTTTTTAAAGTTCCATCTTCATTGTACTCAGCATCATAAAACTTAGGTACATAGATTCCAGGTACTTTATCTGCTATGGTTTCTAAGATTTCTTCTCTGTTCTTTCCTTCTTTTTTCATAACTTTATAAATGTCAATCAATTCAGAATAAGCAGTTTCTCCTTCTCCGATATAAAACATATCAAAAAAGTCTGCAATCGGTTCCGGATTGTAAGAACATGGTCCACCACCAATTACGATAGGATCTTCCTCTGTTCTGTCTTTTGCATAGATTGGAATCTGTCCCAACTCAAGAACCTGCAAAATATTTGTATAACACATCTCATACTGCAATGTAATTCCAAGAAAATCAAAACATTTAATTGGCTCCTGAGATTCTAATGCAAACAAAGGAATGTTTTGCTCTCTCATAATCTTGTCCAAATCCGGCCATGGAGAATACACTCTTTCACAATACGTATCTTCTCTTTGATTAAACATATCATAAAGAATCTGTATTCCAAGATGAGACATTCCAATTTCATATACATCAGGAAAACACATAGCAAATCTTACATCTACCTTCTGCGTATCCTTAATCACCATATTTGTTTCGTTTCCAATATATCTTGCCGGTTTGTCTACTGTTAACAATATTTCATCCGACAACGCTAATTTTCTCACATGTACCACTCAACTTTCTTCTATCTTTTATCAAATGTAGGATTATAAATATTTACAACCTCAAATCTCAGACTAAGGTGTTTTATCATTCTAATCAATATAGGCTAAAATTTTTTCTGCCTTTTGTTCAATATAGGAAGACCAATCCTTCTCCAACATATGTACAATTTTATCGCAATCAAAGTTTTTCACCTGATACCAATTTTGTTTCATACCAAAAAGAAACAGAAAAAGACCAATAGCAATCATACTTCGAAGTCCTAGCGTACTTGGAATTTGAAATAACTTAAATTCCAAAGTATCCTCATGTCTTTCCTGTTTTATACCACATTTTAGGTTATTCAAATTTGAAATACAACCTTGTCTTGCCATCATAATTCGATCTTGTCGTTCCATAGATTTGCTCCATTGTTTTTTATAAGTATATTCCTATGTCCATACATTTATGAAACAACAATTTAATGTTAGCATAAAGCCCTTCACTATGCAAGTTTACCTTATAATTCAAAGATTCATTGCTTGAAAGCCATCCATTTCTATGCTACTATTAATTCATCATTATTACAAACAAAGTTAGGAGACAAATATATGACAAACACAGAAAAGACAACACAAGAAAAAGACTATTCTGCTGAAGCTGCTGAATATCAGCTACTTCAAGATACAAAAAATCTAAGAAATGCCAAAAGTACACTATACGTACCAAAGAAAGACCGATACGAGGATGCCCATTCATCTGCACTTATTTTTGGTTTTTTTGGTTTATTAGGTGATGCTATTGCTGTTTTATCATTTTTTGAAATTATACATTTACCAATTGCAACCAACAAGTTTTCACAAGTATCCATGTTTCTTATGTTTACAGCATTTTTAGTCATTGGTATTGTTTCATACAAAAAAGCAAAAGCATTGGAAGGTCAAATTTCCGAAGAAGATAACGCAAATTCTGTAATTAAGGACTGGTTAGAGCAAAACATCACTGAAACCAGATTAGAACAGGTTGTGGACAGCACTGCAGCAGATGAAGTAAATTATCTACACAAACTAGAATACATCAAAAATGAGCTTTCCACAGAATTTCCTCAATATGATGAGGAGTTTATCGAACTGCTTTCCGATGAATTTTTAACCAAACTTTATGATGAAAAATAACAAAGTTTCAAATAAAACCAAAGAAGAAGCTGAGGAGTAACGCTATAAGCATTACTCCTCAGCTTCTTTTATCTATTAGCTATGTCGAAATTAGCAAACTGGCTGACGTCCAGATCCATCTGTCTGAATCTTGTAAAGTTTTCTTCCTTCGAATTCATTACGATAATATACCCAGTTGTCAATTACATTGATGCTAACACTCTGGTCTTTGTTCAACAATTCATGCTCTGTTCCTTCTGTTGTCATTCTGCATAATTTGATACCTTCTGAAAGATTTCCATAATATACCCAACGATCAACTACATTTACAAAGCTACTTGCATCATCATTTAATTTTGTCTTCTGTGTTCCATCTGTCTTAATCTTGTAGATTTTTCCACCATCAGACAAGTTTCTGTAGTATACCCAACTTCCAACTACGTTGATATGCATACTCTCGTCATCACAGATTTCTTCTTTCTTTGCTCCATCAACTGAAACACGATACAACTTCTGTCCGTTTGTGATGTTACAATAATAAACATAACCGTCTACTACATTTATGTACATACACTTATCTTCTGAGATACGAAGCTTTCCTGTACCATCAATGTTGATTCTGTATAATTTCTTATCATCTGAGTAGTTTACGAAGTAAATCACTCCGTCAACAACACTTACACAATCAACACTGTCATCTAAAATCTTAGTACGCTCTGTACCATCAACTTTAATCTTGTAAAGCTTTCCACCGTCTGAGTTATTACGGTAATATACCCAGTTCTCTACAACGTTGATACAGAAACATACTTCATCGCTGACTTTTGTCTTATCTGTACCATCGATACGCTCTTTGTATAATGTTCCTTTATCTCCACTATTTGAGAAATAAATCCAATCTCCTTGTCTCGCTACAACACCCTCATTAACAATATTTCCTACTGTATTTCCTACAGTATTCATCTCTCCCTCAAATGAAGCCTTCTCAACCACAGGAACTTCCACTTTTACTTCAGTTTCCATTACTGCAGGTGCTGCAGCATCAGAAAAATTTACTTCTTCCTTTACTGTCTTAGCATCCTCCGATGGGGTTCCATTCATATATACATTATAATCAAATGTTGCTGACTCATTTGCCTTTTTTGCAGTTTCTTCGTTATATCCAGCCATTCTGTTACTTGCAGCTGACTCAATAGGTGCAACAGCTTTTACAGCGTCAATCTTAGTTCCACACTTAATACAGAACTTACTTCCTTCTTCGTTTTCAAATAAACATTCTTTACAGATGTATGGATTATCCTCAATCTTAGTTCCACACTCTCTACAGAATACACTTTCGTCTACATTTTTTGTCTTACAGTTCTGACAAATACGCATAATTGAACTCCTACCTTTCTATTGTTCATTTAATCCACACTTACAGTCTCAAGCCCCTAAGCCCAAACCATAATAGTTTCTTCGCTGAAAATTTTAAACAATTTTCACTTGTTAGTAAAATAATTGTAACATTATTGTCTAGTAAAATCAATCATTTTATCACTATTTTTACATATTTTTTCGTGAATAATCACAACAAACCACAGTTTTTATGGAATATTATTCCAATTTCTGTGTTCAATCTGTCTCTATGTTTTGCAAAACAAAGAGAGAGTCATGATTTTTTCACAACTCCCTTCTTTTCATCCTTTTAGCCCATTATTTTATTATAGTATGCTCATAATCTAATCGGTTTCTATACAAGGCCTTTCTCCTCCCAGAAATCATCCAAGGTAGGTTTATCTTTTTTGATCTTGATTGACTTAATGCAGAACATTCCTAAAGTCAAAAGTGAAAATACAACGATAATTCCAACTAAAACTTCTACAGTTTCAGCAATACTTCCTGAGCCTGCAATCGTTTTTCTAAAAGCATCTACTGTATAAGTAAATGGAAGGAATTTATGGATTTTAGCAACAAAATCTCCTGAAAGTTCTACCGGATATGTTCCAGCTGAACCTGCAAGCTGGATAACCATGAAAATCAACATAATGAAACTTCCAACTTTTCCAAGAAGTACATCAAAGAAGTACATAATACTCATAAATGCTACTCCTGCAAGGGCTGCTACCAACATGGTTCTTCCAAGATCCTCCGGTTTGAAACCGTTAAATACTCTAAGAAGTATAATCATAACAACACTCATTACAACTGCAATAGTTGCTAATACGGATGCTTTTGAAGCCCACCATGCAACTCCATTTTTTAATTTACCATCATATCTTGTCAATGGATATACCAAGCAGAATGCTAAAGCACCTACCCATAATGCTACACTCATCATATATGCCGACATTGCATGACCGTTATTTGGCATCTCAGTAATCTTTGTTTCCTGATCGTCAATAGGTGTGGCAAACATTTCAATTGAAGCATCACTAGGATTTTTATCTTTAATTTCTGTTGCTCCGTCTGAAAGAGCTGTTGCCAATTCATCACTACCATCAGCTACTTTTGTAAGGCCATCAGAAAGTGCATCAGAACCATCTGCCAGCTTATTTGCTCCATCACTGATTTTTCCAGCACCATCTGCCAATTTCTCAGATCCACTCACTAATTTATCATTATTATCAACTAATTTACTTGTTCCTTTGTATAAAGAATTTGCACCGGTATTCACTTTATCTATTCCATCATTTAAGGATTTTGCACCTGATGCAAGTTTTGCAGAACCGGTCATTAACTGACTTGCACCTTTGTTAACTTTTTCTACACCACCAACATAAGTTTTTACACCATCGTTTAATGATGAGCTTCCTGTTTTTAACGCCGCAGCACCATCTGATACCTGTTTAGCACCACTTTTCAATGCTTCTGAATTATCAAGTAATGATTGCGCACCGTTTGAAAGTAAAAGATCATTTGCAGATAAAGTGTCAAATCCGGTCAACAATGAATTCATACCTTTTGCTGCTGCTGGGAAACTTTCCGTTCCCTTTTCCAATTCTCCTAATGCCTGTGAAACCTGTGCAGTTCCTACTTGGATTTTCTTCGCACCAATTGTTGCTGAATTAAGTGCCTGAGATAAAGCAGTAAATGTATCTGTGTTTACACTAGATGGCATCTTATTTGATAATGTAGACAATTTACCAGCTCCGGTATTAATTGTTTTTGCACCTGTCTTCAAGCCTTCGCTTGCAGTCTTTAATCCTTCACTTGCACTTGATACAGATGTTGTAACCTTTTCCGGTATCTGTATTTGGTTCAATGCTACACTTTCTTCTTTCACTTCTGAAATATTTCCAACAACAGGAGTGGTAATTAAACTTTTTTTCAACTCTGTAATCATTGCATTTGCATCTTTTTCTGAAATTGCTCCGCTTTCCTTTGCTTTTTCAATAGATGCAATTGCCTTATTTACCTGAGCATTCACATTTGTCTTGGCATTTTCACCTGCAGTGGTTATTTCATCATTTTTCTTTTTTACTTCTGTATTTAATATAGATACTGTATTTGAAATCTTATTGTTGTTTGCAGCGATTTGCATATTTACAACAGAAACTCCGGAAGTCAATGCAGAATTGGCACCATCAATTGCTACTGCAGATTTATCTATCGTATCTGCAGCAGTATCAATGCCTGTTGCAGCCGATGAAATTCCTGAAGATGCCTCTGATAATCCATCTTGCAATGCTTTTAAATTCTTTGCTTCCATTGTATTTGATGCAGCATCCACCTGTTTTTTAATCGTTGTCAATCCTTCTGCCAGTTGTGTAGTAGCATCTACCAATGAAGTATTCTGATCTGTAGTAGTTGAAACTGCAGCATTCAATTTTGAAATTCCATCAGATACCGTTCCCAAATTTGTCAAACCGCTTAATTGATTTGCACCATTATGAAGTGCCTGAACACCACCAATATATCCTTGAACACCGCTTGCAAACTGAGTCGTTCCTGTTACATAGTTATTTGTACCAATGAATAAACTACTTGCTCCTGTAGAAAGTGCATCTGCACCAGTGGATAATTTTTGTGCACCATCTGTCATGCCTGATTTGTTTTCATCCAGTTTCTTTGTTCCGTCTGCCAAGGTGCTGATACCCTTGTTCAACTGGTTTGCGCCATTACTAAGTGTCTCCGAACCACTTGCAAGTTTCTCTGTTCCTGCTTTTAAAGTTTCTGTTCCTTTAGACACCTTTAATACGCCGTCAGTATATGATTTCAATCCCACATTTAATTCTTCGCTGCCATCTTTAAATGTAATACTACTGTCAGCCAACAATGTAAGATTATCCTTAATTTTCGTATTTCCATCCTGTAATTTTGTTACACCATCGGAAATCTTTTGTGCTCCATCCGCACCATCCTGCATTCCATCTCCAATAGTAGAAAGATTATCAAATACTGTTTCTGTATATGATTTTGTCACCTCATTTGCAACCTGGTTTTTAATTCTTGCAAATGCTGTTTCACTCATCTTTGATGCAATGTAGTTACTTGCCGGATTTGTACTGTAATTTAACTGCATCCTTTCAGGATTTTCATCCATAAGTGTGGAAGCATTCTTTGAGAAATTTTCCGGAATAGTAATTACCATATAGTAATCACCGTTTGTCAACCCGTCTTTTGCAGTTGTTTTATCTACAAAACTAAAGTCAAGTTCCTCATTTTCTTTCAGTTTTTTAACCAAATCTTCTCCAATATTTAACGTGTCGCCCTCGTATTCTACCGGCTGATCTAAATTTACAACTGCAACCGGCAATTTTTCCAAGTTTCCATAAGGATCCCACATGGAACCTAAAAACAATGTGGTGTAAATAGATGGGATTACCACTACTGCAATCAACACCACAATAAGCATTGGATTCTTGAAAATCTGCTTCCATTCTCTTAAAAGCATACCTACCTTCTCCTTTCATGTTTCCTGCATTCACAGGCACTTTATCATTCAGAATATGCGTTACTAATTAATGTGTGATTAGTAACTAACCAACTTTTTATAGTTTATTAGACTTCGTGTTGATTATTTTCTTATTTCGTATTATAATTTAAGTATATTCAAAACACAACCGACAATTTTCATCTTAATGTCGGATAATCAACACATTGTCGTTCAGTGTTTATTTTCATTCAAATTTCATAAATACAGGACAATTTGACATCTATTTTACTGATTTTTTTAGACATAATCACCAAAGTATTTTACACAATTTTCCTTACATAAACCCAAATAAATACAAAACATAACTGACAATGCATTTACCCAAATAAAACCAGCATCATTATACACAGAAGTCAGTGATTGATAGGAGGCTCTATTATGGAGAAAAAAACAGATCGACGCATTCGCAAGACCAAAAAACAATTGCGTGACGGATTGGCAAAACTTATGACAAAAAAATCTATCAATGAAATTACCGTAAAAGAATTGGTAGAAGAAGTTGACATCAATCGTTCCACTTTTTATCTTCACTATACAGATATCCATGATATGTTAGAACAACTTGAAAACGAACTGATGAATGACCTTGTTTCTATCATTACTCTTGGTGAAGAACAGATTAAGGACATTGAAGAAGGATCCGTCCATTTAGTAAAACTGTTTACAGTACTTGACAAAAACAGAGATTTGTGTCGTGCCCTGTCAGGTCCTCACGGTGACATTTCCTTTATCACTAAGTTAGAAAGTTATATCGCTGACAGTTCTTCTGAGTTTGCCAACAAGATTTTCAAATCTACAAACAAGGAAGATATTATGTATATTCATTCCTATTGTATCTCTGGATGTGTAGGAATGGTAAAAAACTGGATTATCGAAGACAGAAAAGAAACGCCGGAACATATGGCAAAACTCACTTATGATATGTTGACCAACACCCTAAAATCATTCATTTCAACTGATTGATAGATTATCTTTTTAGAATAATCAACCTGTTTTCCTTGAAAAACTTTGGCATAAACTACACATCCCAACAAAACATTTTTTGTCACAGGACAATATCATCTCAAGTTCCTATAACAAAGAAGTGCGTATTTCCTTTCAACAAAAGGTAATACGCACTTTTCATTTATCTCGTTACACTTAATTTTGAATTAGTCTTCTGCAAGTTCTCCTAAATAATAAAATCCCTTACATTCCACCAATTTCACCTTAACAAGCTGACCAATCAAAGATTTATCTCCCTTAAAATGTACCAACAGGTTATTTGATAATCTTCCGGTAATCAACTGTGTATCCTGTGAATCTTCATCTTCCACTAATACTTCCTGAATCGTTCCCTCATCTTCTTTTGTCAATTCTGCAGATATTTTCTGAATCTCATCTAACAAACGCTGGAAACGTTCTTTCACCACGTCTTCCGGTACCTGATTTTCCATGACTGCTGCCGGAGTACCTGTTCTCTTAGAATAGATAAATGTATACGCTGCATCATAACGCACCTTTTTCACTACATCCATGGTTTCTAAGAAGTCTTCCTCTGTTTCCCCAGGGAAACCAACCATAATATCTGTAGTTAAGGAAATGTCAGGAATCTCTTTTTTCACCTTATCTACAAGAGCAAGGTAATCTTCCTTTGTATATCTTCTATTCATTTCCTTTAACAGTCTTGTACTTCCTGCCTGTACCGGCAAATGAAGATGTTTACATATTTTTTTCGAATGTTTCATAACCTCTATTAACTCATCCGACAAATCCTTCGGATGTGAAGTCATAAAACGAATTCTCTTTAATCCTTCAATTTTTTCAATTTCCTGCAACAACTGTGCAAAGGAAACCGGGTGTTCTAAATTTTTTCCATAAGAATTTACATTCTGACCAAGAAGCATAATCTCTACAACACCATCGGCTACCAGTTTTTCAATTTCACGGATAATATCTTTGGGTTCTCTGCTTCGTTCGCGACCTCGCACATAAGGAACGATACAGTATGTACAGAAATTATTACATCCATACATTACATTAACTCCTGCCTTGAAAGAAAATTTTCTCTCACTTGGAAGGTCCTCCACAATCTTATCCGTATCTTTCCAGATATCAATTACCATGCGGTCTGTCATCATACGCTGATACAACAGTTCAGCCACCTTATAAATATTGTGGGTTCCGAAAATCAAATCTACAAATCGGTAACTCTTGCGAATCTTTTCTACCACAACATCTTCCTGCATCATGCATCCGCAAAGTGCCAGTCTCATATATGGATTTTTCTGTTTTTTCTTCTTTAACTGTCCTAATCGTCCATAAACTTTTAAGTTGGCATTTTCACGTACAGTACATGTGTTATATATGATAAAATCAGCATCCTCTTCCTCAACCATCTCATATCCGATAGTCTCAAGAATACCTACAATCTTTTCAGAATCTCTGGCATTCATCTGGCAGCCAAATGTTGTAACGTTGGCAGTCAATTTTCTTCCTAACTCTGTTTCCTGTTTTTTCAATTCTTCTTTGCATTTTTCCATAAAGAAAAACTGGCGTTCCGGTTCTTTCACCGGTGCGTTCTGATCGATTTCAACGCTTATTTCTTTCATAGTAATCTCCATTCTTTATCGCACAACCTCAAAATTCAAATTTTGAATTCAAAAGAGCACACATTTTCCAAATCATCTTTTTTTAAGAAATACTCACATATCACTACTTATTATTCTTTCTTCTGACACAATCATATCCACCGGCACATCATACGCATCCACCGGTATTTCATCTACAATCTGAAAATCAAATGCCAAGGCAATCTTTACATAATTTCTACCTTGATTTTTCTTTAAATATTTGTCATAATATCCACCACCGTAGCCACAGCGATGCATATCTTTGTCAAAGGCAAGCCCAGGCATCAATATAATTCCATCTTCCAAAGCTTCGGTATCCGTACTTGGTTCTTCGATTCCCTGATATCCACTGGTAAGTTCTGAAAGTTCAGAAATATAATAAAAATTAATTTCATCCCCTTCCACTCTTGGAACTGCAACTTTTTTACCATCTAAAAGCCACTGTTCTAACCGTGTTTTCGTCTCCACTTCCTGATTATAGGAAACATAAGTATAGACAGTATTTGCATGTTTCCATACTTCCAAAGATTCAAGTTTTTCAAAGATTATCCTACTGCAATCCGATATTTCCTGCTTTGACATACTACGTTTTTTCTTTCGGATTTCGTCCCTGATTTCCTGCTTTGTGTAAGTTTTCTTTTCTTTGATCATCATGCTTTTTTCTTTTTGATATCTTTTAAATCTGTCACTGTTCCATCCGGATTTAAAATAGAAACATTATCAAGTGTTCCTCTTAAATCCGCACGAATGGCATTGATATACTCTTTTCTAAGATTTGCCTGCTCTATCTTTTCTTCTGCCGTCAAACCTTCCTTCTTTGATTTATGGTATAATTCGTTAATTCTTGCAATTTTTTCCTCAGTCATTTTACTTCTCCTTACTGATACTGCTCTGTTTTAATATAATCAATCAAATGGAAACCATTTAAGCGATGTGCTTTAAAAATCGTTCCATACTTTTCACCCTGCATAATCTTATGGATAACAGAAACGTCTTCTCCATTTGCAATAATCATGTCACAACCGGAATCATTTGCAATCTTCGCTGCGGAAATTTTCGTTGCCATTCCACCGGTTCCTACATCACTATTAACACCTTTTCCCATACTTTCCAATTTCTCGTCGATTTCATCTACCACTTCAATAAACTTGGCATCCGGATTTACATTTGGATCATCTGTGTATAATCCGTCAATATCCGATAATAAAATCAATAAATCAGCCCCAATAAGTGCTGCCACAATGGATGATAATGTATCGTTATCTCCAAAATTACCATACTCCAACTCATCGGTAGAAACGGTATCATTCTCATTTACAATAGGAATAACCCCCATTTCTAACAACTGGTTAAATGTATTTTGCGCATTTTTTCTACTGATATCGTTAATCATAGTGTATTTTGTAAGAAGAGCCTGGGCTGTTACTTGATTGTATTCACCAAACAACTTCTGATACACCATAATAAGTCTTGACTGACCAATAGCTGCACATGCCTGACGCATAGCTCTTTCCTTTGGTCTTTCCTTAATTCCCATGGCTTTTCGCCCAACATTAATGGCTCCTGATGATACAATAACCACTTCTTTTCCCTGATTACGAAGGTCTGTAGTTATTCTAACCAGTTTTTCTAATTTTACAAGATCCAAACCACCGGTTTCATCGTGAGTAATGGTGGATGTACCAATTTTTATAACGATTCTTTTTTTATCACAAATGTATTTACGATCCATTTGATTACCTCCTATTTATTCAGTCTTTGCGTATTTTCGAAGAATTGCCTCAAATACTTTTATTCCGTCAATGGCTGCCGAAGTAATGCCTCCCGCATATCCGGCTCCTTCTCCACAAGGATATATGCCTTTTATGTTACTTTCAAATTCATCATCACGAACAATTCGAACCGGGGAAGATGTTCTTGTTTCAACCCCTGACAACAATGTATCCGGATGGTCATACCCTTCTATCATCTGACCAAATTTGTCCATGCCTTCCACTAGTGTATCACAAACATATTCCGGAAGACAATTCCACAAATTTCCCCAAGTGACATTTCCTTTATGTACCGGCATAATTTCACCATAAACTGTACTTTTTCTTTTTTCCTTGAAGTCCTTCAGTAATTGTATCGGGACCAATCCATTACCTTCCTCGAAGGCCATTTTTTCCCATTTCCTTTGAAATTCCACACCGGAAAGCACATCCCCCGTCGGGAAATCATCGGGAGTTACATTTACCACAAGGGCGCTGTTAGCATTTTCTTCGTCACGCTTGTGATTACTCATTCCATTCACCACAAGATGTCCTTCTTCCGAGGATGCGTTTACAACAATTCCTCCAGGACACATACAGAAAGAGAAAATGCTTCGTCCATTTTTCGCCTGATACGTTAATTTATAATCCGCCGCCGGAAGGATACCTCCAAGCTCTCCGTATTGCTTTTTATCAATCATCTTTTGTTTATGCTCTACACGAACTCCGATAGCAAATGGCTTCTTTTCCATCGTCAACTGCTTTTCATAAAGCATCCGAAAGGTATCTCTTGCACTATGTCCAATGGCAAAAACTGCAACATCCACATCCATCCACTCTTTATGATTGATTTCTATTCCTGTAAGAATTCCATCCTTCGTCCGAAGATTCGTCACGCACTGCTGAAACCTTACTTCTCCACCTAATTGTTCAATATGTAAACGAATATTTTTTACTATTTCACAAAGGGCATCCGTTCCAATGTGAGGCTTTTGCATATACAAAATCTCAGGATTTGCACCATGTTCCACAAAAATCTCCAACACTTTTCGAATTCTTCCGGTAGCATCTTTTATGGATGTGTTTAGCTTTCCATCGGAAAATGTTCCTGCTCCGCCTTCTCCGAACTGAACATTGCTCTTCACATTTAATTTCCCATGTTCCCAGAATTCATTTACATCTTTCACTCTGTTATCCACATCTAAGCCTTGTTCTAACACAATGGGGCGATATCCCATTAACGCTAACTGTAATGCACAAAACATTCCTGCAGGACCAAATCCAATTACCACCGGAGGATGTTTCAATGCATCCTTTCCCATTTCAGGATAAACATAAGACTTTGTAACCGCCTTTAAAAGTATATGTTTTTTATCTTTTGCCAATAGTTTTTCTTCCAATTTGGAATCTAACAAAAGATCTACACTGTAATTATAAAAGATTTCCTGCTTTTTTCTGGCATCCACCGATTGTTTTATAATATAAAACTCTTTCACCTGTTTTGGTTCAATCCGAAGCATGGATGTGATTTTTTTAAGAATCAGTTTCTGCTCCATCGTTCCCCAGACATTTTCCCAGCCTTTTTCCGAAATCTTGTCTTGTTTCTCTTTATAAAATTGTGAAATGTTTATTTTCACCTGAGATATTCTTAACACAACATTCACCTTTATCCTATAATTGCACGACTAGCCAGATACGCACTGGTCCAGCACCACTGCAAATTGTAACCGCCGCAAATTCCATCGACATCCAAAATCTCACCTGTAAAATATAAGCCTGGGTGAATTTTTGACTCCATGGTATTTACATCCACTTCTTTCATACTCACACCGCCTGCAGTAACCTGCGCCTGTTCAAATCCATTGGTATCTGTAATTTTCGTCTTTTTTCTCTTTAACTGCATTGCCAATTGCTTTATCTGCGGTTCCTTTATCTTTTCTGCTTTCATGGTAGCTTTTATGCCACTTTGCTGTAATAAAACCGGTATCATTTTTGACGGAAGTAATCCGATTAACGCTTCCTGTGCAGTTTTATATGTATGATGAAATCTTTCTTTCAGACATTCTATCAAATCGTTTTCTGAAAAGGCCGACATGTAATCAATGACAGCTTCTACCTGTTTTCCTTCTTCGATTCCCTTTGCAGCATACCGGCTTACCTGAAACACCGGAATACCAGAAATTCCGTACTTTGTAAACTGTAACTCACCTTCGTCCTCTGCTGCCTTTTCTCCATCCACAAGCAAGGTAACCTTTCCCTGCATTCGAATTCCTGCTATTTGCGGGTAATATTCCTCTTTGCAACAAAGTCCGATTAAAGCAGGTACTGTAGGGACAATATCGTGTCCCAACTTTCTTGCCATCACAAGACCACTTCCATCGGAACCAAGTTTTGAAGATGCTTTTCCTCCTGTTGCCAGCACTATCTTTTTACATGAAAATGTTTCCCCGTCTGTGCAAATTTCAAACGCATCTTTTAATGCCTTTATTTTACTCACATGCTGTTTTTGAATTTCCACACCTAAATGTAAAAGCTCCATCTTCATGGCATCCACAACGGCTGCTGCCTGCTCACTGTAAGGGTAAACATACCCATTTTTTTCTTTCGGCTCAATGCCAAGGCTTCTAAAAAACGTAATGGCATCCTCTGCTCCAAAAGAAAAAAGTGCCTGTTTCATAAACGTCACATCTTCTCCCCTGAAACAATTCTCCGACATATTTCTATTTGTATAATTGCACTTTCCATTTCCCGTTGCCAAAATTTTCTTTCCAACCTGGTCTTTGTGTTCTAAGAGAAGCACTTTTAATCCATTTCTAGCGCAACAAATAGCAGTCATCATACCTGATGCCCCAGCGCCTACAATAATCACATCTTTTTTCACACAAACTCACCACCTAAAGAAAATCAGGACAATTGCATCACAATTTCCTATTACATAAAACAGTTTTGACTTTTATCCAAAAATCAACACATTATTCTATATTCTATCGTTATCTGCAAAAATATGCAAGTGTTATTCCATGTTCTCTCGAAGTCTTTTTACATAAGAATCCCAAGAAATCATTTAACTGGAATACCCCTCTAAGATTCCATATAGTTCCTCCAAGGAATCTACAGAAATACCTCCCGTTAGTTTTTCCTGTTCTTCCACTGGCAAAGAGCGCACATCAATTCCTGTTTTTTCTATCACCTTTTGTTCCGTCTCACTCCAAATCACTAATTCAAAATCTTCCACTAGCAAAACATATTTTCCCCCATCATCTTCCCGTACACTCGTCTTTTCATAGTGCATCACCGGAATTTCTGTACTTTCCACCTGACTTACAATTTGATTTTCTTTTGCCTTCATTTTTAGTGCTGTCTGATTTCTCACATAACTCATATAACTGGAATATGACATCCATTCAAACACAATACACAAAACACTGATTACTGATATGATCCAAAAAATATAGGATTTCACCATACTCGCCCTTCTTTCTTTTTCATTAGTTTTTCCATACTTTCTAAATAATATGCAAAAAATGCCTTTTTGCTCATTCACAAAAAGACATTTTCTTAAATAATAATATAAATTCCACGCCAAGTCCTTTAAACGCAGTTTGAATAAAACTATATCTTCGTCAGACCGTACTATGAAAACAAATGAAATTTCTTTGCCCAAGTGTACATAGTTCTTCCAAGTGGCATATCCAGTAACTCTTCTTCTGATACACCATTTAGTTTAAGAAGAGCCGCAAAATATACAACTCCACCGATACATATACTTAAAAGTGTTGCCAACGCATTATCAACAAAAAAGGATCTTACACCTAATAAATGCATTCCTCTAAATATCGCCTGATAAACGATAACACATACACATCCCATAATAATTGACGCAACAAACGGTACCCCAAAAGTGGTTTTTACTTCCTGGTCATAATCCAAGTGATGCCCCACAGAACGCCAGTTTAAAATACAAACTACCAACGGGAATGTAACATTTCCTACAATAAGTGCCATAATTCCCAAATCCGTATACTTTAATAAACAAGCCACAATAACCACATGAATTCCTAATGAAATCGCAGAATGTATCATAGGTAATCGCATCTGATTTAACGCCTGCAACACACCACTGGTAACCGTAGACAATGCATAAAACACCAATGCAATAGCTCCAAATAACAACATTTTTCCTGCCATATGATTCAAAGCGAATTTATTGATAAATAAGGTATTTGAAATCGCCTCTCCCAATACGGTGTATCCCATTGCACAAGGAATAGCAATGAGCATATTAAATTTCACAACGGTCTTAACTTTATATTTTGTAGTTGCTATATCTCCACTAGAAAATGATGCTACCACACTTGGAATAATGGATGTTCCCATAGCTGTGGCAATTCCTAACGGAACACTTAACAACAATGTATACATTCTGCCGTATACACCAACCATCTCTGTTCGCTCCGCTTCCGGCATTCCGTGTCCTTCCATAATTGTACCAAATAAGGTAGTATCAAGAATACCACTTACCTGATACACCAACTGACTTAAAATTACCGGCAATACTGTTACAAGTAACATCTTATAAACAACCTTTGTATCTTCCACCGGATGGCGATCTCTTCTTTTCTGTTTTTCAAAAACAGGTCGGTTCACAATGTATATCAATACCATAATAATCAATGCTGTTACCGCACCAGAAAACGTACCAATGGTACTTCCTGACGCTCCATAGGCATCTTTTTCCGCCGGATTTTGACATATTTTTAGCATCCACACTGCGGCTACAATACTCACAATTGCATTGATTACCTGTTCAAACAACTGTGAAATTGCCGTAGGAATCATGGTATTCTGACCTTGGAAAAATCCTCTGATTACACCTAGTAACGCAACTGTTAAAATGGTAGGGGCCAATACTCTAAGGGGCATGGCTGCCTCAGGGAATTTCATCATACCGGCAAAAGTTTCTGCCTTTAGATAAATAATGATACTAACAATTCCACCGCTAATCAGCGCAAATAAAAGTGCACTTTTAAATATTTTAAACACATTGTTGTATTCACCTTTTACTTTTTTGGCGGCAACTAATTTTGATACTGCCAAAGGCAAACCGTAAGATGAAATAATCAATGCAATACTGTATATCTGGAATGCAATACTGTACAATCCCATGGCTTTACCAGAAAGAATATTGTTAAGAGGAATCTGATAAAGCATTCCAATAATACGAACAATAATCGACGCAGAAGCAAGTATCGTTCCCTGTTTTAATATCTCATTTGATTTCTGTTTACTTTCACTCATATTTTCACCCTATCGATATAGTTGTAACAAATCCATAATTTCTCTCTGTTTTTCCTCCATCACAGCCCGTTCTTCTTCCTCCATGTGATCATATCCACAAAGATGAAGCATGCTGTGTGCAACAAGAAATCCCAATTCTCTCTCAACAGAATGTCCATACTCCTCGGCCTGGGCATACACCTTATCAATAGACAACATAATATCTCCAAGCATCAACTCACCGGTCTCTGGATGAAACAACATCTCATCTTCTTCCACTTTTGAAAAATCTCCCGGTGTATCGTAAGAAACCATTGGAAATGATAATACATCCGTGGCACGGTCAATTTCTCGATATTCTTCATTGACCTGTCGTATTTCCTCATCATCCGTAATTACAATATTTACTTCTACTTCGTACGGACATTTTTCATAATCCAGTACCTGTTCTACCACCCGTTTGATCAATGCTTCATAATCAAAGGGAAACTTTTTTTCAACCTCATATTCAAAATGAAAGGTCATTCTTTTGCCTCCTTACGCCCGAAGTTCCACCCAACTTTGGTAGAAATCCTGCAGACGTTTATATTCTTCTAAACTAAATCCGCAAAGCAAAACGCTCTCCTGCTGAAAACGCAGTGCAAATAGCTTTCGGATCATTTCTTTTTTCTCTTCCACACTTTTTGTATTGCCCACACGTTCGCACAGGACAATCACACCGTCTGACAACATAACTACCGCAGACTCTTTTGAAAAAATAGGTTTTCCTTTCACATTGTGCTCTTCAATGATTTGAATAATCTCTTCCGGATAATTATGCTTTCGTAGCATTTTACACCCTTCTTCCACATAATTCAACCCTTCTAACCGACCAATTTCATGAAGAAGTCCGGCTGCATAGCATAATTGAGCATTACAATTTAATATCTGTGCCGCTCCTCTTGCAGCAGTTGCAACCATAAGACTATGTGAATAAACAAGAGGTTGCTGTTGTTTTAACTCCACTAAAAATGTCTGATCTTTTTTCGTAAACTGCGAATAATCCACATCTTCAGCGACCTTTATCTTAGTAATCTTCTGCTCACTTATAATATCGATATCTGCCACTTTATTTTCAGTATCTACTTGTTCTTCCTGTGTATCTATCGTTTCATTAGCTGCATCTGTTTCCTGATGTTCATATCCATGTTTTTCAAGACCAAGTTTCTTTTTTATATATTGTGTGCCTGAAATACACACAACAAACATACAACCGAATAATACTTCTCTTCCTAGTGTTTTTAAAGAAACTATTTTTTCAAATTGATAATCACTTTCCAGCATAATTACTATGAAATTGGACAGCATTCCAATTATAAATACATATCCTACATTCGATAGTTTCTTCAAACAAGGTACCAACAGACATAAACCGGCACCAACCAAACATGGCAAAATAAACCCACTCAAATCTGAGCCCTGTATCAATGCCTGAAGCATACAAAAAAGTATCTGATAAACAAGTCCAAGAAAAGAATCAGACAACATGGTAAACATAAATCCACCAAGCATCCATAATTCCTTCACATGAAAATACGTGCCAAGCAATACTCCTAAAAAGGAAATGGTATAACAAATAACAAAGATTTTAATACTGTTTCCCTCTTTTTTCCCTTTATGTGAAGACGCTTGAAAGAAACGAAGTGTCGTAAAAAACAGTATAATCAATAACACACTGGCAAATATAAGTTTACTTGCCAACAATCCACTGATTTCATGTTGTAACACAAGACCTCTCATTCCACCAACAGTTAATGCTATTAAAAAAATATCCGGTATATAATTCATCAAATTTTTAATTATCTTTTTTTCTCCGCGTTCCATTGTTTGTTTTTTTCACCGCCGCTTTCCCTGACTTACTCTTTCGTTCTTCATACGCATCGTATGCTTTTACAATCTTTTGTACCAATGGATGTCTGACTACATCCTGGCTAGTCAATTTACAAAAACCGATATCGTCAATATTTTTAAGTACTTTCATTGCCTCTTCCAATCCGGAAGTAGTATCCCTTGGAAGGTCCTTCTGTGTCAAATCTCCTGTAATTATCACCTTAGAACCGAAACCAATTCTAGTAAGAAACATCTTCATCTGTGCAGGAGTCGTGTTTTGTGCCTCATCTAAAATAATAAAAGAATTATCCAATGTTCTTCCTCGCATATAAGCAAGAGGAGCAACTTCAATCAATCCTTTTTCCATGTTTTTTTGAAAACTTTCTGCACCCATAATCTGATACAATGCATCATACAAAGGTCTCAAATACGGATCTACCTTACTTTGCAAATCTCCCGGCAAAAAACCAAGCTTTTCTCCTGCTTCTATGGCAGGTCTTGTCATAATAATCTTACTGACTTCATCATTTTTAAAAGCTGTAATGGCCATTGCCATAGCTAAATAAGTCTTACCCGTACCAGCCGGTCCTAGTCCAAACACAATCATTTTCTTTCGTATCTGGTCTACATAATCCTTCTGTCCTAATGTTTTAGGTTTGATTGGTTTTCCCTGTATTGTGTGACAGATTAAATCCGAATCAATCTCAACCAAAGAGTGTTCCTTATCATCAAATCCCAAAGCCAGTGCATAACTTACATTTTGTTCTGTAATTTCGTTGTCTCTTTTTGATAATTCTATAAGGCTTTCAAATACACTTCTTGCTTTTTCCACCCTTTCCGGGTTTCCAATAATTTTTATCTGACCATTTCTTGAAACTATCGTTACATTCAATGTTCTCTCTATCATTTTGACATGTTTGTCTAATTGTCCACACACATTCTGTTCATGTTCCACCGGAACCTCAATCATGATTTCCATCAAATTCATTGATTTTACTCGTCCTCCATTCGTTTTTCCCGATTTTTTTATACTGATATGCTTTTTCGCATATTTCTACTTTTGTTGTAATCACAACTTCCTTTTCTTTTTTCTGTATCTGCTTTTCAATGATACGAAAATTTCCTCTTTTTTCGATTTGTTTTAATTTTACATTCATTTTTTTCTTCGCAATTTGAATCGCTTCTGTTTCAGAATGCTTTTTTCTAAGGAGCGTATACTCACGGCCTTCTTTTGTACACATCCTGATTGGAAATACATAACTATTTCCAACAGAAAAATTACACACGTTAGAGATTATATCATATTTTTTGCTTTTATTAAATCGTTTTAATGGATTTCCAAAAAAGATTTCTTTACCGCCGAACTTAAGAGATACTGTTTTTTTCCTCCATCCGGTAAATTTTCGGTAAAAATATTCGTATGCACAGCTTTCGACTTTTGTTTCTTCGTAACAAAGCCACACATCTCCATCCGCAGTTACCGGCTTCTTTTTTGTGATTTCTCCACTATCATCTACCATAGGAATTATTCCGGAAATTAACAGTTCACCTTTTTTCACCTGCTGTCCTTCTTTAACACAGGGAAGCCCGGTTCTTGCCACAATAGATTTTACTTTTGCATCTCTGTGAGCAATCAGATGCAATTTCTTCATTTTTTTCTTCTTTTGAAAGAGGTTTTCCCCTTCCACAATGCGGATATTCAATTTACTCCCTGATATTTGTGCTGACACCCAGCCAATATGATCAAATTCTTTTCTGAGTATTTCCTCAATCTTGTTGCAAGTAATACTTTTTACCCTTACCCCAGTTGTTACTCTATGCTTTTCCAGACAATTCACAATGCTTTCTTTAGAATACATACACTGTCCTTCTACCTTTATATTCCACAAAAACAAACTAAGTCCCCACACAAATAAAGCTCCTGTTACAACGCCTAAAACAGCGCCTTTCCTCCACAACATAGAAGTCATCCAAAAAGGAAATCCCCTTCTTTTTCGAACAACAGGAAACACCTTTGTTTTTAACGCAACTTCTTTTATTCTCCAAAAATCAAACAATAAAATATTTAGCAATATCTTTTCCTGGTCAAAGGAAATGTTCCAAAAACAAATATTTCTCTTTGTACATATGGATAAAAACCGTTCTTTTCCTTCTCCACTAATTTCAACAGTCAGAATTCCCAAAATCCACCTTAGAATCTTCTTCCACATGAGTTTCTCCCATGAATTATTGTATTTTTAACAAATAACAATAATCTCAACCGATCTATTCCATATATTCTATGCCCTGAATCTGACCTTCAATACATAATTCAACATCCGAAAAACATTTGATTTCCAAATTTTTACCCCTTACAAGCAGACTACCTTCTTTTGTAAGAATATTTATATTATCATTGGAATAATGCAACAATCCAACACAGTTTTCTATTTTTACATAGCACCTTCCAATCCAGCGTATTTTCGCACTTTTCATAAGCACATCCGACGATATACTTACTTTTCTTGTCAAACGTTCTAAACGGATTGCTCTTTGGTTTTCCCAGATACGAAGCTGCTTTTTATGATTCTTACTCATTTATGTTTCCACGCTTTTTATGATATTCTATGTCTTTTTCAAAACAAATACTACAAAAAACAAAAATATCAATGCTAAAATACACGCAAAAAAGCCCCTAATATAATTAAGGGCTTTAATAGTAACAACTATAAATTAATTAAAATTTTCTCTTACGAGCTGCTTCAGATTTCTTCTTACGTCTAACACTAGGTTTTTCGTAGTGCTCTCTCTTACGGATTTCCTGCTGAATTCCAGCTTTTGCACAGTTTCTTTTGAATCTGCGTAATGCACTATCTAAAGTCTCGTTATCTTTTACGATTACATTTGACATAGCCTCACACCTAACCTCCCTCCAGTTGTGTATTGTGCCTATACAACTGTTTGGGTATTTTTTG
>CADBNB010000305.1 GCA_902795895.1 uncultured Lachnospiraceae bacterium
AGGATGCGCAGACCGCGGAGATGGAGTTAATTGCTGCGCAATACCGCGGTCGCGCTAGAGTTTTGCAAGCAAAACTCTTTGTTCTTTTGTGATGAGAATATATTTGCTGTTACAACATCATGAAATGCTTGCAATATTGGGGATTTCCTATTAGAATATAGATTAGTGTTGTGCATCCATCAGACGGATGCATCAGTAATTTTGGTATAAGGAAGAGCCGAAAGAAAAATGTAAATGAAAGGAGAAATCTTATGGCAAATATTATTTCAGATGAGACAATTGAGTATGTTGGAATCTTAGCAAAACTGGAATTGTCAGACGAGGAAAAAGAACAGGCAAAAAAAGACATGGGAGACATGCTTGATTATATTGATAAATTAAATGAGTTGGATACTACATCTGTAGAGCCAATGTCGCATGTATTTCCGTTAAACAACGTATTCCGTGAGGATGTAGTTGTAAACGGTGATGACAGTGAAAATATTTTGAAAAATGCACCAGAGGAGAAGGACGGCAGTTTTGCAGTTCCTAAGACTGTGGACTAAAGAACAGGAGGAGATATTGTGGATTTGTTGAACTTAACTGCTGTTGAAGTAGGAAAGAAAATTCAAAACAAAGAAACATCTGCTGTGGAAGCAACACAGGCTGTGCTTTCTCAGATAGATAAGGTAGAAAATACCATTCATAGTTATGTAACAGTAGATAAAGAAGGTGCATTGGCACGTGCGAAAAAGATACAGGAACAGATTGAGGCAGGAACACTTACCGGACCACTTGCCGGAGTTCCAGTGGCTATCAAGGACAATATGTGTACAGAAGGTATGCTTACTACATGTAGTTCTAAGATTTTGGAAAACTTCTATCCAACCTATTCTGCTGAGGCTGTTCTTAATTTGGAGAAAGCCGGAGCAGTTGTGATTGGAAAGACAAACATGGATGAGTTTGCCATGGGAAGTACGACAGAGACTTCCGCTTATGGTATCACAAGAAATCCATGGAATACAGAACATGTACCTGGTGGTTCTTCCGGTGGATCTTGTACTGCAGTAGCAGCAAATGAGTGCTTCTTTTCACTCGGTTCTGATACCGGTGGATCGATTCGTCAGCCTAGTTCATTCTGTGGCGTAACTGGAATTAAGCCAACTTACGGTACTGTATCAAGATATGGACTTATTGCTTACGGTTCATCATTAGATCAGATTGGACCAGTAGCAAAGAGTGTTACAGACTGCGCTACCATTTTAGAGAGCATTGCTTCTTATGATAAGAAGGACAGCACTTCTTACAAGAGAGATTCTTATGACTTTACATCTGCATTGGTAGATGATGTAAAGGGCATGAAGATTGGTATTCCAAAGGGATATTTTGGAGAAGGTCTTGATAAAGAAGTAAGCCAGTCAGTTATGGCAGCAGCAAAAGAATTAGAGAAAAAAGGTGCTATTCTTGAAGAGTTTGATTTGGGATTGATTGATTATGCCATCCCTGCATACTATGTAATCGCAGATGCAGAAGCAAGCTCAAATTTAGCACGTTTTGACGGTGTGAAGTACGGATTCCGTGCAGAGGAGTACAACGGACTTCACAATATGTATAAAAAGACACGTTCGGAAGGATTTGGACCGGAAGTTAAGAGAAGAATCATGTTAGGTTCTTTTGTACTTAGTTCCGGATACTATGATGCTTACTACTTGAAAGCCCTTCGTACAAAGGCATTGATTAAGCAGGAATTTGACAAGGCATTTGCAAAATATGACATGATACTTGGACCTGCAGCTCCAACAACAGCACCAAAGATTGGTGCCAGCTTAAGTGATCCAATCAAGATGTATTTAGGAGACGTTTACACCATTTCCGTAAACTTAGCCGGACTTCCAGGTATTTCAGTACCTTGCGGCATTGACAGCAAGGGATTACCAATCGGATTACAGTTAATCGGAGATTGTTTCCAGGAAAACAAGATACTTCGTGCTGCATATGCATTTGAGCAGACACGCGAGTATAAAAGTCCTATGTAATCATGTGTAATACGAGAATTTGGGCATTTTGTTTTTTTATGTAATAGGAAATTGCGATGCAATTGTCCTATTACACAAAAATGCTCCGCGAGAATGCGCAGACTGCGGTGACGGAGTTAATTGCTACGCTATACCGCAGTCGCGCTAGAGTTTTGCAAGCAAAACTCTTTGTATTAAATAAAGGAACAGTCCTAATTAGGTGATATATATGAAGAAAACTGTTTGAAAGCCTCGGTACTTAATAAGTTGATTTTTTCAGCGCATTTAGTACCGTTAGGCTTGAAACAAGCGAAGGTGAATTTTTGGAATATATATCAGCTATTCAGGGCGTCGAGTATAAAATGGAGGTTGACATGAGTAAAGAGTACGAAACAGTCATTGGACTTGAGGTCCATGTAGAACTGGCAACAAAGACAAAGATATTCTGTTCGTGTAGCACTGCATTTGGTGGAGCTCCAAATACACATACCTGCCCTGTATGTACAGGTATGCCGGGGTCTTTACCAGTGCTTAACAAACAGGTTGTAGAATATGCAATCGCAGTTGGACTTGCAACAAACTGTGATATTACGAAAAATGGTAAATTTGACCGTAAAAACTATTTCTATCCGGACAATCCACAGAACTACCAGATTTCTCAGTTGTATCTCCCGATTTGCCGCAATGGTAAGGTTGAGATTGAGACAGAAGCCGGTGGAAAGAAATTTGTAGGAATTCATGAAATTCACATGGAAGAAGATGCAGGAAAATTGGTACATGATGATTGGGGCGATTGTTCTTTAGTAGACTTTAACCGTTCCGGTGTACCTTTGATCGAAATCGTATCTGAGCCGGATATGCGTTCCGCAGATGAAGTTATCGCTTATCTTGAAAAATTGCGTTTGATTATCCAGTATCTTGGAGCATCTGACTGTAAGTTAAATGAAGGTTCTATGAGAGCTGACGTTAACTTATCTGTTCGTGAAGTTGGTGCTACAGAATTTGGTACAAGAACAGAGATGAAGAACCTTAACTCATTTAAGGCAATTGCCCGTGCCATTGAGGCAGAGCGTGAGCGTCAGATTGATTTGATTGAGTCGGGCGAGGAAGTCATTCAGGAAACAAGAAGATGGGATGATGATAAGGAGTATTCTTACGCAATGCGTTCGAAAGAAGATGCACAGGATTACCGTTACTTCCCAGATCCAGACCTTGTTCCTGTTATTGTAAGTGATGAGATGATTGAAGAAATCCGCAGCAGACAGCCAGAATTCCGCCATGAAAAGATGGAGCGTTACGCAAAGGAATATGGTATTCCGGAATACGATATTGCTATGATTACAAACTCAAAGCATATGGCAGACATTTTCGAACAGACCGTTGCTATCTGCAACTCACCTAAGAAAGTATCCAACTGGCTTATGGGCGAGACTATGCGTCTTTTGAAAGATAAAAATATGGAAGTGGAAGAAATCAACTTCTCTCCTGAAAATCTTGCAAAATTGGTTGCATTGACAGAGTCAAATACTATTAACAGTTCTGTGGCAAAAGATGTATTTGAGCGTATCTTTACTGAGGATATTGATCCTGAGAAGTACGTGGAGGAAAATGGTCTTAAGACAGTAAACGATGAAGGTGCCCTTAGAAGTACCATCGAGAAAATTGTGGCAGACAATCCTAAGTCAGTAGAGGATTACAAAGCCGGAAAGACAAAGGCAATCGGATTCCTTATGGGACAGACTATGCGCCAGATGAAGGGAAAAGCAGATCCTGGAATGGTAAATGAAATCTTAGTGGAAATTTTAAGTAAGTAGTATATATTTAAATGGGCTTGGCTGAACTGTTGTAATGAACAATACAGTTCAGTCAAGTGACTATTAAGATAAAAATATTAAAAAAGGAGAGGATAGTATGAAGAAGATTATTAGTACAGACAAAGCACCACAGGCAATCGGACCATATTCACAAGCAATTGAAGTAAATGGAATGGTATTTACTTCCGGTGTGATTCCTATTATTCCTGCTACAGGAGAGCTTGTGACTGGTGGTATTGAAGAGCAGGCAGAGCAGGCAATTGGAAATCTTAAGGCACTTCTTGAAGAGTCAGGAGTTTCTATGGATAATGTTGTGAAAACTACAGTATTTATCAAAAATATGGACGACTTTGGCAAAGTAAATGAAGTGTATGCAAAATATTTCACTTCACAGTATCCGGCACGTTCCTGCGTGGAAGTTGCAAGACTTCCAAAAGATGTTTTGATTGAAATCGAAGCAATCGGTTTAAAAGGTTAGGTGATGGAATTGGATCAAAATCAAAGAGGATTTAGCAATGAATTGTTTGGCGGAATTCCGGAAGTAAAAGAAAATAAGCCGGAAAAGGCTAATTTTTTGTTAATGATTACATTGCTTTGTTATATTGGGTATTCTTTTGCTATTAATATTGCAGGTGGTTTATTAGGAAGCGTACTTCCGTTTCTTAAGGATGAAATGTTTGGTTTGGTAACCGGACAGATGGTGTTGATAATTCCAACTGTGATTTTTATGGTGAAGA
>CADBNB010000306.1 GCA_902795895.1 uncultured Lachnospiraceae bacterium
ATGGTAGAAACAGCAGAAAAAAAATTCAATGTATTGTTGCAAAAATGCTTATCTTTATTTTCTGTTACTGCAACGGAATTATATAAGATTATCATTTTAGAAAAAGGATGGATTGCGATTACTATATGGTTTTTGCTTATGTTTTCCATGTTAGATCTTACACCTGTAACTTATTACGGAAAAAGTGCAAAAATGCAGGAAATTTATGCAAAATATAGCGGTGATGATATACATAAATTAGAAGAATATGTGGATATTCAGACAAAAAATGTAAATCGAGAAAGAATAAATTTTGAAAAAAGTGTTTCTAAATATGATAAGGGTCTTATCAGTGAAAAAGCAATGTTGAGTGCACAACGCAAATGGGAAGAATATGATATTTTATCAAAATGTCTTGATATGACAAATAAAAAAATTGATTATATCACGGAGCAGGAAAATCGTTATGGGAGAAAGGTGTATTTTCTTAATGAGAAACCTTACGAACTATTATTAAAAGGTGACATTGATACATCACCCCCTTTGCTATCAAAATATTTTTTGAAATTTATGTTAACCCTGTTGTCTCTTCTTTTTTTGAGTAGTGGACTGTTTTTCTATGATATGCATTCAAGAACAGAAAAACTGTTATATACAACGAAGAACGGACGATTGGATTTGTTTTTTAAGAAAATAAAAATTATGCTTTTTATATCGGGGATATTAAATATTGGAGCTTATTGCATGGATATATATGAATTAGATAAGGTATATTCTCTTACCTGTATGAATGCACCTGTACAAAGTCTGGAACGATTTTGTGATTTCCCAATAAGTATCAGTATAAGAACATTTTTGATAATTTTTGGGGCAATGCGCTTCATGATATCTACGGTAATTGGACTAGTGATAATTGCTTTATTTATGAATTTTAAAAGAATCAAAAAACGTTAACAAAAAATGTTGTAACTGCTTAGATTAAAAATATTGGAGAAAGATAAATATGAAATTAGAAATTGAACGCCTGTGTAAGAAATATGGGAATATGGTTGCTTTAGAAAATTTTAGTATCACTATGGAAGAAGGTGTTTATGGACTTCTTGGTCCAAATGGAGCTGGCAAATCTACAATTATGAATTTATTAACAGATAATTTAAAAAGAACTGATGGGAATATTCTGTTTGATGGGAAAGAAATTATATCCATGGGGAAAGAATATCGGGAAATTTTAGGATATGTTCCTCAACAACAAGGATTTTATGAACATTTTTCAGCAGAAGTATTTTTAAAATACATCGGAAAATTAAAAGGGTGTACAAATAAAGATTTAAATAATCAAATACCAGAGTTGCTCAAAGCTTTAAATTTATATGAAAAGCGATTTGAAAAAATAGGATCTTTTTCTGGTGGTATGAAACAAAGAATATTAATTGCACAAGCTTTACTAGGAAATCCTAAAATTATTATCATGGATGAACCTACAGCAGGTGTCGATCCGCAGGAGCGTATCCACATTAGAAATTTTATAAGTCAAATAGCAAAAAATCGTATTATATTGATTGCTACTCATATTGTATCAGATATAGAATCTATTGCAAAAGAAATCCTTCTTATAAAAAAAGGTAAAATGATTGAAAAAGGAACAACATGTGAGTTGATTGAAAAAATACAACCTTATGTATACGAAATAGAGGTTGATGATCAACAACAAAAAGATTTACCTGACAAATATTTAATTAGTAATATTCGACAAAATGCAGAAGGGTTAATAGTGAAAATAATTTCAAAAGAACCCCCTAAGGAATATGCCTATACAAAAGCACTTGCTAATCTAGAGGACGTATATTTGTTTTATTCAAATTGGGTTTAGTGGTCAGGTAAGGAAAATGCTATCAATGGATTATAAAATATCTATTGGATAAAAAATTTATGAAGTAAAAAAAGAGCTTTTGGAAACACCCAAAAGCTCTTTTTTCGGGTTGGGCTTACATACAATTATAAAGACATAATTGTATGGTTCGCATTTTATAATATATATTTCAAATCAAAGTCCGTCAGTATACAAATCACAAATGGGGATGTACAATAACAAACTTTTATGTTCGTATATAATTATAAATTATGGCTCATAAATTGGGTCGATAATTTCTGTAATCTGACTTGGGTTAGGTGTGATAGAAGGTGTTCTAGTTGGAATAACGTGTCCACTGTGGTTAGGTGTTGGAGTGATGTGTGCACTGTGATTGTTCTTTACACCACCGAAACCTACGGCACCTGCTGTCAATGTCATCTTCAAGTCAATAATCTCTGGTTTGTTCCATGTCTTCATAACGATTTCTCCTTTCGTGTTTAGGAAAAGTATTAAATACTCTCATTTTTTCAAAATTGATTTTAGCATTAATTATTCGGGGTAGCAATGAATCTAACAAAAATGTTACAAAATAGTTACTATTTCGTATTGCGTAAGAAACTGCGTTCTATTTTTTTACGGATTGTAACATAAAATCTAATATTTCCTGTCTGGCATCTCTCTTGGTTGGACGTAACACTTTATAAATTGGTACCTGCGTTGCCAAGGCAAGGACTGTTTGGAAGGTTTCTACGGAGAGTCCGCCCAAATTGTTAGAGTAGCCCTGATTAAATAAATTGCGGCTGATAATCTGCAGAGCTTCCATTCCTTCCAATTTGATAATCTCCAAATTATCTTCAGAGTCCGGGAAAATTGCAAAAATTGCCTTCATTGGTACCGGATGAGGGTACATTTGTTCATCTGTAAGGAGAAGACGGTATTTTTGGCGAACTTCATCCACACATTCTAAGTCAGATAGTGAAAAGCCTTCTTTTTCAGCAGTATCTACCGTGTATTTTTGCTGTGGAACAGAAAGTTGAGCCACAGGGATGCCATTTTCGATTGTAATTGCTGTAATATCATCTGCCACCAGTTTATATCCTTCGTGTCGAAGCAAAGAGGAATAGGTGGATTTCCCGGCACCACAGTCGCCCATAATGGTAATGGCAGCTTCATCTAATGCAACAGTGGAACTGTGAATAGTAGGAATTCCACGCATATAAAGAAGATAAACCAGACAATGACTGATAATGAAAGGCTTAATCTCTTTATCATCAATAGCTTCGTCGGTTTTTTCCAATATAATCTCGTTTCCGTTTCTGATAACATAACGGCATTCAACAGATTGAAACCAAAAGTAATTTTCCGAAATCTTTCTTGTATCCGGATGATTCAAAGAATCTGGTCTTGGACTAAAATGGATATAAACGTCAATATCCTTCGTATCCATATTTGATACATCGAGAGGAAACAGTTCATACATATCTATTTCAGAAGCAATGGTAAGTCCGTAAGCACGGAAATAGTGTTTTGCATGCTGTTTTGCTTCTGTTATCTGTTCCTGGCTTAAGAAAACATCAGGAGCCAGTGGGGCGATAGGTGGAAGCTGTTTTTCTCTGTTTGTAAGGTGAAGACGATGCAAAAGCTGGATACGGAAAAAATACATGACTCCGTTTTCACCTAATTGGTCAATGTTTTGAAGCAATTGTTTTTCTTTTTCTGTATCTTCTGAACCTCCAACATATGGATCCATAAAAGCGCAATAGTCAAGAAATGCCGCTTCATCATAGGATGATGTTGCATTGTTGGAATAGTTTAACAACAGATAAGTATCATCTGTTATATCAAAGGTCAGTCTGTCCTGCATAATATCACGCTTCATATGAAGGTAGCGGACTGATGCTGAAAGAATTGTCTCACATGCCTTTGTAAATCCAAGGGTATCCATTTGCTTCCAAAACAGGTCAAAATCAATCTCGTCGCCATATTTATTGATAAAGAAACATAAATCCACCAAAGTTCTAAATTCATTTCCTTCCACCATCAGATGTTTGATAAAGTGAAACATCTGATATAACAAATGCTCCTGATGACCAAAGGTAGTAACAAATGTGTCACCTACGGGGATTTGGATAAAATGCTCTGGATTTGTGATATTCATTTCCTCAATCAGTTTGATACGAGGACCGAAATGCTCTTCCCAGAGGGAATAATGTACTTCCACTCTGTGACCGTTTTTTGTGTTCTCATATACAGGAACTTGTGAATTTGAACGATTTGGATCCAAACGGTAGTCATGACGTTCTAAAAAGTTAAGAACATCTAACTGGTTCTCGATTTCAACGTAAATGTCTGTGTCGGAAGAAATGCGAAGGGCAGGATCTTTATATAAATTGGCAATGACAGGACCTTTGAATACTACAAAGGATACATTTTCTTCGTTTGCCTTTCTCATAAATTCCATAAAACATTCATTTTGGTGTTTTCCCAAAGCGTATTCTTCCTCTGCTTTTTCCTTCCATTTTTCTAAAATGTCCTTTGGAACATTGATCTCTTTTGATAAGCGTTCAATGGTAGGATATGTGGCACTCATAATGGCAGAATCAATTCCATAGTTGTATAGAATTTGCCAGTTTTGGCTGTCGTAATAAGTACAGCTTGAGCCTCCATTTGTAAAAAAAGATTCGAATGCAATTTGCAAAAAAGTTTTGGAATCGTTATATCGTATCATTCCGGTTTTACTATCTTCTGCCAAGTTGAGTCCTCCTCGTATATAGTATTAATGTACTCTCAGAGTCTTCTTTATACAATTATTTCGGCTATATTTCCCTTGGATTTTTTAGTATAAAAAGACTCCGAGAGTGCATTAGAGGGCTATAAAGTAAATATTTATAGCCCTTTGTTTCTCTTGCTTATTTTTTAGTTTTTACTTACTGTTTTTGTAGTCTGGTCAACAGTGTAAGAACCTGCACCACTTATGACGTAATTCTTGCTGCTGTTGTTATCCCATGATCCTGAACCATTGTTGAAGCACATAGCTACATCTGATGAAGAACCAAGATCGATGGTAATCTTCCAATATCCGTCGCTAACTTTTTCCATGGCAACACCAGGAGATTTTGTCCATGTACCATTTACTTTGTAATGAACGTATGCTTTTTTCCATGATGTGTTTGCTGCTCTCTTGTAGTAAACAACAACCTGATTCTTAGGAGCTTCTGTAACAACAGGAGTAGCAGTAGGCTCGTTTGTAGGAGCTACAGTAACAACAGGAGTAGCAGTAGGCTCGTTTGTAGGAGCTACAGTAACAACAGGTGTAGTTGTAGGCTCACTTGTAGGAGCTACAGTAACAACAGGAGTAGCAGTAGGCTCGCTTGTAGGAGCTACAGTAACAATAGGAGTAGCAGTAGGTGCTGTTGTAGGAGCTACAGTTGGTGTAGCTTTTAATGTACGTGTTACTTCAATTGTAAAGTTTCCACTTACTCTGATTGGGAAACGTGTTACAGTTGCGTATCCTTTGCTTGTTTTGTATTTATAAGAATAGTTAAATGCTTCATCTTCGTAGTTGTATGGAAGATATACAAGATTGCTTGTATCAGAAACTACAAATGTGTTTCCTGTATCCATGTCTTTGAAGCAGATTCTATATCTGTGTGTATCACGGTGATTATCAACGTATCCTGTATATGTAGCAGCATCGTTATTGTAAATGCTTGCAAGGTCAACGTACATTGCAGGACGGATACCCATATCGTTTGTGCTTACTTTGTTTCCGCCTCTGTGAACATCACCCTGATAATCTACATTACGTGCAAGTGTGTCTTGTGTTCCACCACTGCGTGACCACCAATAACCGCCAACGCCACAGTTGAAAAGTCCCATAGCTTTTGAATAATCGGTTGCAGCAGCAATTCTGTTTTCGAATTTAACAGTTGGGTCAGCACCGAAACCGTAATTATCATTCTGTACATCACTGTATGATAAACAGAAAAGTGAGTCTACATATTTTGGCTTGCTTGATTTGTTATTTGTAGGAATGATATAACTCTTTTCTTCATCAGTGAAAGCCATGTCAACCATACTGATTCCTGAAGCAGCATAATTTACTTTCATTACATTCTGACTTTTGTCCAAACCGCTCATAAAACTTCTTAATGTGCTGTATCCCCAATCGTTTGGTTTGTGATTGCTCTTATAAGAAGAAGTACTTGACGAGTAGTTAAATGGTTGGTTGTCAAGAATCTGATCTGCCAATACCAAAGCCTTTGATGCATCATCATTGATTGATAATACACGCCATTTGATTGGTTCAAATTTGAAATAATGGTAAGAAGTCGAGTTCTCCCATTTGTAATAATAATCTTGGTCTGAAGACTTAGTAGCATCTGCTTTTTTCATACGAAGGTATTTGTTTCCATTGTAAGTTGTAATACCAACGCTTGATTTGTATTTACTATTTTTGAATGTCAAATAAGGGTTAGAAACAGAAGACCATTCAGAATCTGCAATTGCTGTCAATGCTTCGAACTCGTCATTTGCTGAAGTGATTTCTGATTGTGGGTAACTTCCCATAGTGAATGTAGACCAAACAGTTTCTATCGAACCGTCGTAGTTTGCGTCAACATATGCTGGTTCCTTGTATGAACCAAATGATTTTGCTGTACCAAGGTCTGTTGCAACTGCATTTACGTTCAATGGTGTTGCAGTTCCTGCCAAAACACTTACAGATGATGCAAGTGCCATAGAGAGTGCAGCAACTCTTTTCAATTTCATTTTAAACATGAATGACATGCTCCTTTCGTAGATTGTACAGTGTTTCATAAAAACACTAATATGATGATTCGCAGATAC
>CADBNB010000307.1 GCA_902795895.1 uncultured Lachnospiraceae bacterium
AGGATGCGCAGACCGCGGAGATGGAGTTAATTGCTGCGCAATACCGCGGTCGCGCTAGAGTTTTGCAAGCAAAACTCTTTGTTCTTAATTAAGAAACGATTTGTTTTGAGGTTTTTGTTTATGCGTGGATACCTTTTATCAAAAAAAAAACATGGAATTAATTTGAATTTTGATGGAAAAAAAATGTTGGAAATGAAAAAATTTTAAAAATACAGAACAAACTTTGGTATAGGGAGAAGTTCTATTGACTTCAAGGTTGAAAAGATACAAAATGTTAAAAAATTTAGCAAAGGAGAATAAAACTATGGCATTAACAAAAACAGAAATCGAAAATTATTTAAAGGAAACAAAGAGGATTTTACTATCTACAGTAACTGAAGATCAGAAAGCGGATGTTCGTATATTAGGTGCTATTGCAACTGATGGAGTAAAGACTTATTTTTCAACAGCATCAAATGCGAGAAAAACAGCTCAGATTGCAGCAAATCCAAATGTTGCAATTTATTTCGAAGCTCCGGGACAGGAATTCCCTAATTACATCAATATTACTGTATATGGAAAAGCAAAAAAAGTAAATTGTGAGAAAGGAATTGAAAAAGCAAAAGCATTAATAAAAGAAAAACTTCCACATTTTGAATTCACAGAGGATAAAAGTATTTATGTGGTAGAACCTGAGGAGATTAAGATTTTTAATTCTTCTGCAGAACTACAGCAGGATAAGATTCAGATTGAGAAGTATGATGCTTAAAACATGTAACCATTTCCTTGGCACCTTTTTGACATAGATCAAAAAAGGTGCCAAGAGAACATTAACTAAAAAAGGAGGAAAATAATGAGTGATTTTATTGAACGTTCCAAATTTTCTTGTGCACTTGGAGGCGCACTAACCACAATTGCAGCAATTAAAAGAGCAGTGCCGATTGTACATGCATCAGGAGGTTGTGCTTCTGCATTATCTGGAGCATATAATTTAGGATCAGGATATAGAGGCGTTGGATATTGTGGTGGAAGTATGATTCCTACATCAAATATTGCACAGAGCCAGATTGTATTCGGTGGAGAAGATAAATTGTCAGGACAGATTGAAGCTACCCTGAAATATGTAAAAGGAGATTTGTATGTTGCAGTATCCGGATGTCAGACAGAAATGATTGGTGATGATACAGTTGGTATCGCATCCAGATTTAGAGATCAGAATGTGATTGGAGTAAGTACCCCTGGATTTCTTGGAAATACGTTAAGAGGATATGATGCCGTATTAAGCGCATTGATTAAAAATCTGGTAGAAAAAACGGATCAAAAGAGTGCAACTACAGTAAATATTTTGGGTATTGTACCAGGTCATGATGTGTTCTTTAGAGGAAATATTAGTCATTTAAAAGAATTGCTTGGAAAAATTGGTGTAAAGGCAAATACATTTTTTGGAGATAATGAAACCGTTGAGGATATAAAAAAATACGGTGATGCGTCTTTGACAGTTGTATTGTCTGAAAGTGCGGGGCAGATAGCTGCTAAGGCGTTTGAAAATACACATAATATTCCATATATTACAACGGATCTTCCAATTGGGCCAAAGGCTTCTGAAAGATTTTTGCATTTAATCGGCGAAAAATTGGGAATAGATAGAGGAGTCATTGATAAAGTAATCGAGGAAGAAAATGAGTATTTCTATTCATATTTGGAGAGAGTTGTAGATGTAGTGGCAGATCTAGATTTTCAGAGATATTTAGTGACAATCACTGACAGTTACTATGCGTATCCATTGGTAGATTTTATCTCAGAAGAGCTTGGCTGGATTCCTCATTTTGTATCTGTCAATGATATTCAAAATAAAGAGAAACAAGATGCATATGCAAAAAAATTCGAGCAATTGACATCTGAGACAAAGCCACAAGTAATTTTTGAGGATAAAGTTGGTCTGACAAAGAAGAAACTGAGAAAGAGCTGGCCTTATAATAACAATCAAAAATATTACAATGCACTTGGTCCTCTTTATGTAGTAGGAAGTGTTGTAGAGAGAAATCTGGCTACAGAATATGGTGCCGGTTTCCTAAGTGTAGCATATCCTGTGAGCAATCGGGCTGTATTAAATAAAGGATATGCAGGTTTCCGTGGAGCTCTTTCATTAGTAGAAGATTTGTTATCAAATCTTGTTACAAATCGATAAAAAGTAAATAGAAAGGAAGGGAATAAGATGCCAAAGCTTTTAAACGAAAATTTAAAATATAATTATTTAGCAGAAGATGAACCACCGGTAAGAGATGAGCGTGTAGGTGGTTGTGTGGCATACTGTGGAAGTTGTTCCGGTTTGCAAAGCGATTTTAAGAGTGGATGTGCCCAATCACAGAATCGAAAATTTTCACAGAGTGCAGGTTGTCAGCTTGGTCTGGCAGTCGGTATTGTAAATTCTTTGACAAGAGCATTGCTTATCGTGCATTCTCCGTTGGGATGTTGTTCGGGAATGGCAGGAATGGCAGGTGTAAGTGCAAGTAATAGAGCTTCCAGAGGACTGAGTGTTGAGGAAAAGCCATTTATCCACACAAACATGGATGAGTTTGATGTTGTAAATGGTGGTGTTGAAAAGCTGAAAAGAGCGGTTATATACGCTGATCAGGAGTATCATCCGGAAGTAATCGTTATTGCAAATGGTTGTGTACCTGGAATTATTGGTGAGGATATAGAAGCCGTTGTAAGAGAGTTAGAGACACAGATTTCAGCAAGAATTGTACCTGTACATTGTGAAGGATTTAAGAGTAGATTTGTTTCTTCCGGATATGATGCTGCTAATCATGGTATTTTAAAATATCTGATTCGTGAACCAAAAGAATATCCTCAACTTACAGAAGAAGCTCAGATAAAATATGATTTTGCTAAAAAGTATAGAACAAGCAGAACCGTCAATATTTTTAATGTAGGTTCAAATAGTAATGGTGATGAAGTGGAGCTTTCAAGACTTGTAAGTGCTTTGGGCTTAATTCCAAAAGTTGTTCCATTGCATTGTACAGTAGACGATTTGGATCATTTGGGAGAAGCTGCATTAAATGTAAGTATTTGTGCAACTCATGATGATTATTTGTTAGGACATTTAAAAGAGAGATTTGGAACAGAATACATTTTGGATGTTTTACCAATTGGTATCAATTGTACAAACGAGTGGATTAGAAAAATTGCAGCACACTTCCATTTAGAAAAAGAGGCAGAACGTTTGATTGAGCAGGAAAATAAAGAATTACTGGAAGCAATTCAACCATTTGCTGAAGTGTTAAAAGGAAAGAAAGTTTTCGTTGGTGGTGGAGAAACAAGAATTCTTACTACAGCAGATTTCTTTAAAACTGTAGGTATGGATGTTGTTGGAATTAAGGCTCACAATGTGGACCGTTTTGTTGAAAATCTTTTGAATGATATTAAGGATCCTAATCTGGTTGTTGAAGTTGGAGCACATCAGCCTGCAGAAGAATTAAATATCTTAAATGGACTTAGACCGGATTTATATGTAGGTCATGCAGGTGCAAATGGATGGGTTACAAAACTGGGAATTCCTACAATGCCGTTGTTTGGCGCTCCAATTAACTATATGGGTTATTCTGGAGCATACGAACTTGCAAGAAGAGCAGCCAGAGTATTAAAAAATACTAATTTCTCTAAAAATATTAGTAAACATGTATCTATTCCTCTTACAGATGAATGGTTGGCTACTGATCCTAGAACAAATATTGTTGAGGGTAACAGATTTTAATCAAATGAAAGAGAAAGGAGAAAAATATGGCATTAAAAATCGTTGATAATTTAACACAACTTGTTGGAGAAACGCCGTTGCTGCGTCCAAAGAAAATTTCAGAATTAGCAGGAATTTCGGAAGATACAAATCTTTTGCTAAAACTAGAATATTTTAATCCCTTAAGCAGCATTAAAGACAGAATTGCATTAGCAATGGTAGAAGATGCGGAAAAGAGGGGAATACTTAATGAAAAATCAGTGATTATTGAACCTACAAGTGGTAATACAGGAGTAGGATTGGCGTTTGTGGCTGCTGCAAAAGGATATAAAATCTTAATCACAATGCCTGATACCATGAGCGTTGAGAGAAGAACCCTGTTACAGGCTTTGGGAGCTGAATTAGTTTTGACACCGGGGGCATTAGGAATGAAAGGCGCAGTTCGAAAAGCCGAAGAGTTGCAGGTACAGATTGAAGGTGGAGTTATTCTACAACAGTTTAACAATCCTGCCAATCCACAGATTCATGAACTGACTACCGGTGAGGAGATATGGACAGCGACAGAAGGAAAGGTTGACGTGGTAGTTGCAGGTGTTGGTACTGGTGGTACCATTACCGGAATTGCAAAAGTATTGAAAGAAAAAAATCCTGATATAAAGATTGTGGCAGTAGAGCCTTACAGTTCTCCTGTTTTATCCGGTGGAGTACCGGGACCTCACAAGATTCAAGGAATTGGAGCAGGATTTGTTCCAAAAGTTTTGGATTTAGATCTTGTGGATGAAATCTTTAAAGTAAAAGACGAACAGGCGTTAGATACCTCTAGAACTTTAGCAAGAGAAGAAGGATTGTTGGTTGGTATTTCGTCAGGTGCTGCAGCTTATGCTGCTGCGCAGGTTGCCAGAAGAAGCGAATTTAAAGGAAAAACAGTAGTTGCAATTTTACCGGATACAGGTGAACGATATTTATCTACTGAGTTGTGGACAAATTTGCCTGTAGAAAAGAGCAAATATTGGTATTCAATTAAAAAATAGGAGGTCGGTAAATATGTCATCCTATAGAATTGCAGTGGGAACTTTGGACGGAAAAGAAATTACTGAGCATTTTGGAACATCAAAAGGTTTTAGAATAATAGAAATAGATCAAGAAACGGATGCGGAAAAACCCTTGGCAGATATTGAAGTTGTGCATTCCGAAAAATGTGGACAGGGTCATGATAATGAAATGCTTGCAGCAAAGATTCAGGCATTACTTGACTGGAATGTTTCTGTTGTTATTGTGAGTAAGATAGGACCAGGCTCTGAACGGTTACTAACCAAAAATCAGCTTCAGGTTCTGACTGCAAGTGGATCTTTGGATACAGTGCTTGGTAAAGTAAAGTATTTTTATAAGAACCATCATTTCCATTAATTTATATTTAAATGTCATTTTTTATGGTAATGCATTTTAGTAAAAATGGATGTGAGTAGAAAAAGGAGAGAAGAGAAATATGGCAGAAAAAAGTTATAGACAGATAGCAATTTATGGAAAAGGAGGTATAGGTAAGTCTACTACAACACAAAATTTGACTGCAGGATTATCAGAACTTGGAAAAAAAGTGTTTGTGGTTGGTTGTGATCCAAAAGCGGATTCAACAAGATTATTATTAGGTGGGTTACATCAGAAAACGGTTCTGGACACTCTTAGAGAAAAGGGAGAAACCTTGGAACTTGATGATATTATGAAAATAGGGTTTAATGGCACAAAATGTGTGGAATCCGGTGGACCGGAACCTGGAGTAGGATGTGCAGGTAGAGGTATTATCACTTCAATTGGTCTGTTAGAACAACTTGGCGCATTTACAGATGATTTGGATTATGTATTTTATGATGTTCTTGGTGACGTTGTTTGTGGTGGATTTGCAATGCCAATTAGAGAAGGAAAAGCAAAAGAAATCTATATTGTAGCAAGTGGAGAAATGATGGCATTGTATGCTGCAAATAATATTTCAAAAGGTATTAAAAAGTATGCACAGACTGGTGGCGTACGTCTTGGCGGTATTATTTGTAACAGTCGTTTGGTTGACCGTGAGGAGGAACTTCTAAGGGTATTTGCCAAGGAACTTGGAACACAGCTTATTTACTTTGTACCTAGAGATAATATTGTTCAACATGCAGAGATTAACAAAAAAACAGTAATTGATTATCGTTCGACATCTAAGCAGGCAGACGAATATCGTAATTTAGCGGAAGCAATTGAAAATAATACAATGTTTACTATTCCTACTCCATTAACACAGGAACGATTGGAAGAAATTTTGATTGAATATGGACAGTTAGATGAATTAGAAGATGATTATCGTATTTAGTCATGGAAGGGAGATTGATTATGGGCGAAATTAAAAATAGTGCATTAAATTTGATTGGAAACACTCCAATTATCAAATTAGAACGTTATTCCAAAAAACAAGCTATTGAGGGTGTTCAGTTGTTGGGCAAGTTGGAATATTTGAATCCGGCAGGATCTGTAAAAGACCGAATTGCTTTAGCAATGATTGAAGCGGCAGAAAAGGAAGGAAAGATTAAGGAAGGTGCAACCATTATTGAGCCTACTTCAGGAAATACGGGAATTGGATTGGCAGCAGTTGCTGCAGCGAAAGGGTATAAGGCAATTCTTACACTTCCGGATACTATGTCTGTAGAAAGAAGAAATCTATTGCGGGCATATGGTGCAGCTATTGTATTGACAGAGGGATCTAAAGGAATGAAAGGCGCTATCGCTAAGGCAGAAGAATTAAATAAATCCATAGAGAATTCTGTTATTCTGGGGCAGTTTATAAATCCGGCAAATCCTTCCGTACATAAAGCAACTACCGGACCTGAAATCTGGGATCAGACAGATGGTAGAGTAGATATTGTGATTGCAGGTGTAGGTACAGGTGGAACGATTACAGGTGCTGGTGAGTACTTAAAAGAAAAAAATCCGGAGATTAAAATTATTGCTGTGGAACCAGCCGGTTCACCTGTACTTTCCCAAGGTAAGGTTGGACCACATAAAATTCAGGGAATAGGAGCAGGATTTGTACCACAGGTATTAAATACTAAAATTCTGGATGAAATAATTGCAATTGAAAATGAGGATGCATTTACAGAAGGAAGAAATTTTGCAGTGAGCGAAGGAATTCTTGTTGGTATTTCATCGGGTGCGGCATTAAAGGCAGCACAAATTGTTGCTTCTCGACCAGAAAATAAAGGAAAAAATATTGTGGTTATTCTACCTGATTCTGGAGACAGATATCTGTCTACGTCACTTTTTACAGAAGACAGTCATGAATAATACTGTTATTCAATTTTTTGTAAACCCACGTTTGGTTGTGGATGTATCAGAAATGACTGATATGTGGGTTTACTTTTGTAATATGGGCAGATAACGAATTAAGTTGGTGCTGTAGCTGTTGGAAAGGCATAGGTTTGCAAAACTGAAGATGTAGGTTCGAATCCTACCAGTACCATTGTGAAATAAGATTTAAGTTATGGTGCGTGTAAAGCATACAACAAAGAAAGGATTAAAAACGTTATGGATAAAGTGTTAGAATACGTAAAAAGATATCGCAAAGATGTTATTTGGGGTATTTGTATGAAATTTGGAGGTACCCTTTTAGAACTGGGAATACCTTGGGTTCTTTCCTATATTATTGACCGTGTTATTCCTATGAAAAAAATCAGTCTTGTATTTATTTGGGGCCTTGTAATGATTTTGTTTTCTGTGGGAGCAGCCCTTGGTAATATTTGTGCGAACAGAGTTGCATCAAAATCGTCGATGCAGATAACCAGAGATTTAAGACATGATTTGTTTAATAAAATATTGCATTTGTCCAAACATCAGGTGGATACAATTACATTACCTTCACTTGTATCCAGGATGACAACGGATACATACAACATACATCATGCGGTGGGAATGTTGCAAAGAATGGGAGTGAGAACTCCGGTGATTGTATTAGGTTCTTTCTTTGTTATGTTTTCCCTTGATAAAATTATGACTTTAGTATTACTTCTGATTATTCCCATTAATATCTTATTTGTATATTATATAACGAGTCATGGAATTCCATTATTTCAAAAACAACAAAAAAATGTTGATAATATGGTCCGAACAGTTCGAGAGGATTATACGGGAATTAGAGTGATTAAAGCACTTTCAAAAGAAAAATATGAAAAGAAACATTTTGAAGTGATTAATGAACAATTAGTTAAAAGTGAGAAGAAAGCATCTGTATATATGGCAATAACAAATCCACTAATGAATCTTATGTTTAATGTGGGAATGGCTGTTGTTATTTTAATAGGTGCTTTTCGGTTGAATCGAGGTGGAACGACGATTGGATGTATCATGGCTTTTAACTCATATTTTATGACTTTATTAGCTGCGATGATGGGGATAACCAGAATATTTGTAATGACATCAAAAGCACTGGCATCATCTTCAAGAGTAAAGGAAATATTAGAACTTCCGGAAGAATTAGTGATTGCTTCCAAAGAGCAATATCCGGTGGATAAATCCTTTTTCCAGGATTCATATGCGATTAAATTTAATCATGTCACATTTCGATACCATGGAGAACACACACCAAGCCTTTCAGATATATCTTTTCAATTAAAAAAAGGGGAAAGTCTTGGGATTATTGGTGCTACCGGTTCGGGAAAATCAACCTTGGTGAATTTATTGCTTCGTTTTTATGATACGTCAGAAGGAGAAATCTATATAAATGGAGAAAACATTAAAACCATCTCTGGTCAGAAAATGCGAGAAAAAATGGGGGTTGTTTTTCAGTCGGATTTTGTGTGTAGTGGAACATTGAGAGAAAATATTGCTTTTGGAAGAAAATGCGAAGAAGAAAATCTTAAACTTGCTATTTTAACTGCACAGGCAAATGAATTGGTAGAGTTGGATGTGGATGGACTGGAGAAAAGAATCTATGCCAGAGGAAATAATTTGAGTGGCGGTCAAAAACAACGGTTACTTCTTTCAAGAGCATTGGCAGCAGTACCGGAAATATTGATTTTAGATGATTCTTCCAGTGCACTTGATTACAAAACGGATGCTAGATTTCGAAAATGTTTGCAAAAAAACTATCCGATGATAACTCAGATTATGATTGCACAAAGAATTAGTTCAATCATGGATATGGATCATATTCTTGTCCTTGAGGGAGGACGGATTGAAAGTTTTGGAACTCACGAAGAATTAATGCAAAAATGCAAAGTGTATCGTGAATTATATGAATTGCAAACTGGAGGTGATATTGATGTTAAAGGAGCATGATTTAGGGGGAATAAGAAAGAAAAAAAAGAAAAGGGTTGTAGCAAAACAATTATGGAAATATGTAGCAAAACATAAAAAAGTATTTATACTTGCAGTAATACTTACATGTATAAGTAATATATTAGCATTGATCTGTCCAATGGTGTCCGGATTTGCAATTGATGCAATTGGTACAAAGGTTGGGGAGGTAAAGTTTGTTAAAGTTTTCATTTACGTTGGTATGATGATAGTTTTTTATGTTTTATCAGCGATTATTTCGTATATCCTTTCCGTATTGATGATAAATACGAGTCAAAAAATTGTAAAACAGATGCGTCATGATGTGATGGATACTTTTTTCGAGTTGTCAGTTGAGTATTTTGACCAACATGCAATAGGAGATATCATAAGTAGAATTTCATATGATATAGATACCATTAACACATCTTTTTCTCATGATGTAGTGCAACTTTTGGCAAGTGTGATGACTATTATAGGGGCATTGATTATGATGATTTGTCTGTCGCCTATGCTTGTTCTTGTATTTGTTGTGATGCTTCCAATATCTATTTATGTAACAGGATATCTGACAAAAAAAGCAAGACCTTTTTTTTCGAAACGATCGATTTGTCTGGCAAACTTAAATGGATACGTGGAAGAAATGCTTTCTGGTCACAAAACAATATGTGCTTATGAACAGGAAGAAAGAATTATGGGAGAATTTGATGATAAAAATCTAGAAGCGGTAAACGCATATTATGAATCAGAGTATCATGGTAGTTTGACAGGACCAAGTGTAACGTTGATAAATAATATTTCCCTTGCTTTAATTAGTGCTTTTGGTGCAATCATGTTTTTATATGGAAAAATGAGTATTGGACAAATTTCTTCTTTTGTTTTGTATTCCAGAAAATTTTCCGGACCAATTAATGAGGCTGCAAATATTTTTACAGAACTTCAATCTTCTTTATCTGCAGCTGAAAGAGTATTTTCATTTATGAATGAACCAAGAGAATGGAAAGATTTGGAGGATGCCAGAGAAATTTCTTCCTGTGAAGGACTTCTTGAGGGGAAAGATATAAATTTTGGGTACCAAGAGAATAAATTAATTCTAAAGGATATATCCTTTAAAGCAAATCCAGGAAACATGATAGCTGTTGTAGGACCGACTGGTTCTGGAAAATCAACACTTATAAATCTTATTATGCAGTTCTATCCTATAAAATCTGGAGATATTATATTGGATGAAAAAGTCTACAGTAATATAAAAAAAGCGTCTCTTAGGCGTCAATTTGCCATGGTATTGCAAGAAACGTGGTTGTTTTCCGGTACTATTTATGAAAATCTAGTTTACGGAAGAGAAGATGCAACTTTGGAAGAAGTAATTGAAGCAACAAAAGCTGCTCATATTCATGATACAATTGAAAAGTTGCCAAATGGATATGATACGGTATTAACGGATGAGGGAGTTAGTCTTTCGGCGGGCCAAAAACAGCTGATGACAATTGCGAGAGCTATGCTTTTACCAGCGCAGATGCTGATTTTAGATGAAGCAACTTCAAATGTGGATACGAGAACTGAAAAGATGATACAACAGGCCATGGCGAAATTGATGAAAGGAAAGACTTGTTTTGTAATTGCACATCGACTTTCAACAATAAGAAATGCAGATACCATATTGGTAATAAGAGATGGCTCTGTTGTGGAAAGAGGAAACCATGATACTTTGCTTAGGAAACATGGTGTATATGCAGGAATTTATCAGGCACAATTTGAATAGTAGTCAGTCGATGAACACTAATACAATAATAGGATAAAACAGAAGAAAGGATGCCTTAACGGCATCCTCGATTTATATAGAAAAAAGTTAGACAGCTAATTTATTTGGTAACAAGACATGTTCTAATCTTGTGACAGCCTCTTCTAGTGTATCTCTGGTACAGGCAAAATTTATTCGTATGTAATTCTCATCTCCGAAATTAGCACCGTTTGTAAAGGCAATTTTTGCTTCTTTTTCAAAGAATGAGCTGTTAGCATTTGGATGATATGCATTGAAATTGACCCATTGTAAATAAGTTCCTTCAACGTGAGGAAATTTGGCTAATGGAAATTTTGTTTTCAATTCATTTTCAAGATAATCACGATTTTCTCTTAAGTAAACTAAAAGTTCGTGTTTCCATTGTAATGAGTAGGCATAAGCTCCAATGGCAGCTTCCTGGTTAAAAATACCTGGTCTTGACAGTGCATAGGATTTTTCCTGAAAAAGTTTTTTGATATCAGGATTAGGAATAACGGCGAAAGCAAAATTTACACCCGGCATATTATAGGTCTTACCAATAGCGGTAAATGTAATAGAATGATTCTTTGCATACTCATCAACAGTGTAAAATGGAATATGTACACGATCAAAAGCAAGTTCGCAATGGATTTCATCAGATACAACAATTAAATCGTGTTTTTGGGCAAATGCACTCACTTCTAATAATTCTTCCTTTGTGTACATACGTCCAACAGGATTATGAGGATTGCATAGATAAAAAAACTTAGTGTTTGGTGTGATAGCTTCCTCAAGTGCATCAAAATCAAAGGAATAATGCTCGTTGTCATTTTTTAATGGTACCTGAATTACATTTTTACCTGCACGTAATGGCGCGTGAAGTAAAGCGTGATAATTTGGTGTGGTGGTAATAACATCACCAGGCAAAATCGTAGCTGAAACACCAAGAGCCGGAACAATTCCTTCAAGAAGAACAAGCCAATCAGCAAAAATTTTATAATGAAATTCAGTTTCTACCCATTGAAGCAGAGTATCGTATAGCTGTTTGCTTGGCATAGTGTACCCATAAACCGGATGAGAAAGCCGGTTTTGTATCCGTTCAGTAATTGCTGGCGAAATTGCAAAGTCCATGACTGCAACATGCATGGGAAGAATATCTTTGGCATATCTGTCCCATTTTGCACTATTTGTATTTCTACTGTTTATTGGTATATTAAAATTAAATGACATAGTCATACACCTCCTAAATGTTGTATTGATCTATCAGATTGACTTTAGAAACAAATTGTTGAACACGTTCATTTTCCGATTCAATCATTACTTCTCGTGGAGTACCACTGGCAAGTATTTTTCCATCTTCTAAAAAAATAACTTTATCGCAGATATCGTAAATAAAATTCATTTCATGTGACACTATAACCATAGTTTTACCCGCTTTTGCAACCTCTTTGATTACTTTTAAAACTTCCTGGATCATTTCAGGGTCCAATGCAGAAGTAGGTTCGTCAAAGAGTATTACGTCCGGATTCAGGGCTAAAGCACGTGCTATTGCAACACGTTGCTGCTGACCACCGGAAAGTTGGTTGGGATAGTGGTTGGCCCTATCTATAAGACCAACCTTTTCTAAATAATGTTTCGCTATTTTTTCAGCCTCTGATTTTTCTTTTTTCTGAACTACTATAAGACCTTCTGTAATGTTTTCTAAAGCTGTTTTGTATTTAAACAGATTAAATGACTGAAATACCATTCCGGTATGAGTTGTCATGTATCGAATATTTTCACGTGTAGCTTTTTGAATATCGAAATCATTTGTATCAAAAGTTATATGTCCGCTGTCTGGGATTTCAAGATAATTTATACAGCGAAGTAAAGTTGATTTTCCTGAACCTGAGGGACCGATAATTCCTATAACAGAATTATCTTCAATAGTTAAATCGATACCGTCTAACACTAATAATTTTTTGAATTTTTTTGTTAAATTTTTAATTTGTATCATTTGTAATAACAACCCCCTGTTCATTGCATTTTAGTTTTTTCTCAATAATTATAAAAATTCTTGAAATAATTAAAGTAATAATCCAATAAATAATCGCTATGGATAAATATGATTCAAAAATACGGTAATTTCTACTAGCTATGATTTTTCCAGCAGCAGTAATCTCAACAACCGCGCATGTAAAAGCCAGAGAGGTACCTTTGATCATGTTGATTAAAGAGTTACCAAGTGAAGGCACAGCCACAACTAGTGCTTCAGGAATGACAATTCTTCTCAAGGTCTGAAAGTTTGTCATTCCAATGGAATGACAAGCTTCCAGCTGACCTTTGTCAACGCTTTCAATCGCAGCACGAATAAATTCAGAACTGAATGCTGCACTGTTTAATGAAAGTGCTGCCAATGCAAAGAATATTTTGGGTATGAAGCTGGTGGAGAAATTTGTCCCAAACTTGTAATTGATTAAATTTAAAATCATAGGGATACCAAAATATGTGATATAAAGTTGTACAAGTAAAGGTGTACCTCTTGTAAAAGATACATAAAAACTGACAATAGGGTATAATACTCGTGTTTTTTTTATTTTAACAATTGCCACAAGTAACCCAATAATCAAATTTGCTACATAAGATATTAGTGCTATTTCCAATGTAATAGGAAGATATTTGAGCAAATGAGGAATATTGGTAAACACAAGTCTGAAATCAAGAATATCATTCATAATTATTCACCTCTGTCTTCTGGAGCAAGCAGATTTTGTCCAAAATATTTTTCGCTCAAACTTGCAACTGTTCCGTCTTGCTTCAATAGTTTTAACTGTTCAGAAACTGCATTTGAAATTTCACGACCACGATCTGTTTGTGGAAATAACCAAAAGAAATAAGGATCCTCAATCTGAGCTGCTTCTTCTTCAGGTAGCCCAGCTAATTCAACTTGATCTAAAATATCCTTATGTTCATCCGCATATAGTTTGAAAGTAATAGGTGACCCCTTAAGAAAGTCTATTTTTCCAGCAATTAAATCCTGATATTTACTCCATTGGTCATCTTCACTGTATTTCAACTCAATTGGATTATCTGGATGCTCATTATTATAGTTGTCAAGGAAAATCTGGACGGCACCTCCACCGCTTGCAGCAGAAACATAAGTAGATTTACCGCCAAGATCCTCTAGATGTTTAATTTGGTCATATCCTTTTCTAACAATTAGGTTACCAGGGTAATATCCTACATAATCACTGAAAATATACTTTTCTTCTCTTTCTTTTTTGTATGTCATGTAGTTTACACCGATGTCGTATTGTCCTGCATCTAAACCAAGAAATATACTGTTAAAATCAGATATTTCAAAATCAAATTCATATTGCGGTAATGCTTCATCAATTTTTTTTAATAAATCTATTTCGTATCCAATCAAAGTATCATCGTTATCTGTATATGTCCAAGGCCGAGTTCCGCCTGTTGTTGCTATTTTTACTGTTTCAACTTTTTCGGTTTCTGTAGTAGTTGATGAATTGCTAGTGTCAGTTGTAGAGTTTGCACTCTGATTTTTTGGATTTCCACAACTAGTCAAAAAAGGACTTAAAATGGTTGACGATAAAGTAAATAAGAGGGTTAAAGTTAAAGTTTGTTTTTTCATAATTCAAATCTCCTTTTTATTTTTTTAGTAGTTATCCTATTGCAATAGTTATAATGAGTTCTGTTGTTATGAGAACTTTTATGGAGCATATCATAATTCAAAACATTTTTAGTGTCAAACGAAATGAAGGATGATGTAAATATATTTGGACAAATTAAAAATTTTGTTTATTTCAAAATGAAAAAGAAGAAGTATTTCTTTATGATTTAGAAATAAAATAAGTATATTATTTGGATTTTTAGAGGGAAAATTAAAAAAAGTTTTAGAAAAAGGACACTTAAAAAATGTCCTTAAATGAAAAGTTGATTTAATTTTCTGAAGGTTTTTTCTCGCTCCAAACATAACAATATGCTTGTGTTCTGGCTGCAAATAATTCTGTTTTTAATAATTCTCTTACTTGTTCTTTTGAGTACCAATTTGCTTCAATTTCTTCTGTTGTAGATGAACTTTTTTGGAAAGTACCTCTTGCTTTTCCTAAAATGCAAATATTTGTTTCATTGCTAAAACTTGCCGCACTATAGCTGATGGGCAAGGTATCGGAAATCTCATATAAGATAAGACCGGTTTCTTCCTGCAATTCCCGTTTGGCTGCTTCTAAGGCTGTTTCCCCATTGTCAATAAGACCTGCGGGAAAATTATAAATCCAGTGACCGGTTGCCATTCTGAATTCTTTGTTCAATAAAATATGAGAATTATCTTCATCTGTGACAATGATGACTACTGCCTGACAGGAAGTTGAACGTAAATCATCATAAGTTTTAAGATCTGGTCTTCGACTAATCATTTCGTAGACTTTTTCTTTGTAATCTGTTGTTTCATATGTGAGATTATATCTGGAAACAAATTTTCCACTATGTATTTTTTCTATTTTTTTAAAAATCATACGTCTTTATGTAGCAGCATTCTAATGGTCTGCCACGTACACTCCTTCCTATATATGATGTTCTCTTGGATATTTTGTAAAAAAGCTTCTGAGACAATATTAGTTTCCTCTTATTTATAACCCGCGAAAAAATGGTTTTACTAAAATCAGCTGTTACCACACTCTTAATGTAAGAGTTTTATTTATTGTTAATATAGCATGGAAAAAATATATGGACAAGATAGAAAATGCTAGAAAAAAACAAGGGAAAATGTTTTAAAATCCTTAGAAATAATTTATTTAAAAGGAAATAATTTAAATATCGAAATACAAAGTTTTGTAAAGGGGTTAACTTCGTTGACAGTAAATATCAAATTTAGTATAACGTCTTTAACAATAATAAACAGTCAGTAGATTAATTCTAGTTTATCTGTTTTACCTCGCGGATCGTCAGTGTTTTGCTAAAAAAGTATGTCACTAACAAAAAACAAAATTACACTATCTGGATTAGTCTGCTGAATGGTTATTATTGGTACAGTAAAAGTTTTGTCTTGATGAATTGTCTGACATAAAAAAGGAGGATGTTTTTTATGAAACGAAGAATACAACGTATTGGTTGTTCAAAGAGTATTTGTAATCGAAAATGATTTCATAATAAAAAGATAGAAAAGAGGTATAAGACAATGAAAAAGGATATCAATCAAAAAAAGAAAAAGAAGTTTGAAGTGATAACAATTATGCCGATCCTTTCAGTTTTAATAGCTATAATCCTTGATATTGTGATAGATAATCATCCGGATTTAAGAGATGTTGATAATAATTTTTATCGTGGATTTTTGTATGTTTCCTTTGGAATTTTGATTGCATTGGCAATTATAACACCATTTATAAAACAATTGAAAGAAAAGTATGTATTTCGTTGTAAATTTGTGGCAGGTGTGTATGTGTTTCTAACATTACTGAATATAATAACAGCAAAAATGCTTTTATTACCACAAATCTATTTTCCAAGTTTAGCAAGAATATTTTTTGTATTTTATGATGATAGAGAATTGTTGTTGAATTGTATCGGAAGTTCATTCTTTTTACTTATTCAGGGAATATTGATTGGATTTATATTGGGAATGATATGTGGAATTGCAGTTGGATGGAGCAAAAGTTCAAATTACTGGGTTTACCCAATCATTCGAATATTAGGTCCGATTCCGGCATCTACATGGACTCCGTTAGCTTTGGTAGTGTTCCCAACAGGAAAATCAGCTGCTGTATTTTTGATAGCATTTGGTGTATGGTTTCAAATTACAGTATTGACCTGTTCTGGTATTCAAGGTGTGAAAAAGGTGTATTTTGAGGTTTCATCCACACTTGGAGCTACAAATAGACAAAATCTGTTTAAAATAGCAGTACCAGCTGCAGCACCATCTATTTTTCTTGGATTTTTTAATGCAACCTGTTCATCATTTGTAGCGCTTATGGCTGCAGAAATGATAGGATGTAAATCAGGATTAGGCTGGTATATTAACTGGCAGAAACAGATGCTTTCATATCCAAATGTTTATGCAGGTTTAATTATTGTAGCTATTTTCTGTTATGTACTTGTAACTTTGCAATTTAAAATTAGAGATCGCCTGTTATCATGGCAGGAAGGAGTTGTAAAATGGTAGAAACGACAGAAAAAAATAATGTAACCGGTACAATTGAGGTTAAAGATGTTCGAAAAGAATTTATAGATCCAAATGGGGAAACGGTAGTAGCGTTAGATAATGTAAATGTGAAAATAAATCCCGGAGAATTTATATGTTTGATTGGACCATCCGGATGTGGAAAATCTACTTTTTTAAGATTGGTAGCGGGGCTTATTAAACCAACAGAAGGTGAACTTTTTCTTGATGAAAAAAAAATCGTAAAGCCTGGATATGATAGAGGATTAGTGTTTCAGGATCCAACACTGTTTCCATGGTTAAATATTTATGAAAATGTTGCCTTTGGTTTGAAAGTTCGACATGTTTACAATGAGCGAAAGAAGGATGTGAAAGAGTTTATTAAACTTGTTAATCTTGAAGGATTTGAAAAAGCTTTGCCACATCATCTTTCAGGAGGAATGGCACAACGAGCAGGACTTGCAAGAGCATTGGTTAATCATCCTAAAGTTCTTTTGTTGGATGAACCATTTGGTGCATTAGATGCTTTCACAAGAATGAATATGCAGGATGAGTTACTGAGAATATGGAAAGAACGAGGAACGACTATGATTATGGTAACTCATGATGTGGATGAGGCAGTATATTTAAGTGATCGTATTTTTGTTATGACACCAAGACCGGCTAAAATAGAGTCAATAATTGACGTAGAAATTGGAAGAAATGAAAATTTTGGTAGAAAAAGAGATAGTGTAGATTTCTTACGAACCCGTTCTAAAATTTTGCAGGTGTTAAATTTCACGGGCAAGGAATTAGAAGAAGACTACGTTATCTAAATCATATCATAAGGAAGGAGACTATTATAATGAAAAAAGTATTATCTTTATTTTTGATTGCAATACTTGCTATTGCATCACTTAGTGGTTGTAGTTTGGCAAAAACAGGAAATGATAAAAAAGGCACAGAAAATGCATCAGGAGGTAGCGAAACAGCAGATACGAAACCTATTCGTATTGTTAGTACTTTTGAAGGTACTTGTCAGGTGCAGACTCAGCTTGCATATTTGCTTGGCTTTTACGAACAGGAAGGTTTGGTAGAAGGAAAAGATTATGAAATTATAGATACTGGTGGAGCTCAGGGATCTGAGTTGATGGCCACAGATAAAGCAGATGTTGCAATCGGTCTGATTGCAGGAATGCTTCAGCCAATTGAGAATGGACTTGAAATTCAAGCAATTTCGGGATTACATACTGGATGTGTTACCCTTGTTACAAAAGGTGATAGTGGCATCAATAGTGTGGCTGATTTAAAAGGAAAGACAGTTGGTATTACTGCATTAAACAGTTCACAGCACATTACTGCACTTCGTGCATTAAGATTTGAAGGACTTTCTGGAGATGATGTGGAATTTGTAGTATATGATAAAGATGCTATTCAGGAAGCATTATTAAATGGTGCAGTAGATGCTATTGGATTGGGAGATTATAAAGCAAAAATACTGGAAAGAGATGAGGGTGCAAAGATTATATTTGATAATGGTACCGATCCACGTTTGAAAGATGAAAACTGTTGTGTGTTGTGGGCAACCAAAAAAGCAATTTCAAGCAAAAGTGAGAAATTGGCAAAACTGGTAAATGCAATACGAAAGGCTACACTTTGGATTGAAAAGAATCCTGATCTTGCAGCACAGATTCAGGAAGCACAAGGATACACGCTTGGTGAAGTAAGTGTAAATACGGAATTATTGAAAGTATATCAGTTCCCTACAGGCTCAGATGAGTTAAAAGAATCAGTTGATCGAAATTTTAAAGATGCGAAAATATTGGGCCTTCTAAAAGAAGAAACAAGTGGAGAAGAATTAGCTAATAACAGTTTTGTCATACTTGATGGTTTAAATGATGACTTGAAAGAAAGTGATGGAGAACCACCAAAAGATCCAAACTCATTTCTTGAAGTGAAGGAAACAAGTGAAGCAAAGTAGATATACCAATGATGCATGATTTTAATGTTGTCTGATTATGTAGAATTGCGCATAAATTGTGCAATTCTACTATTTTAAAAGTGTTGTCAGTAAGTGTATATGATTATTGAAAAATAGGGAAGGTGATGAATTATGCTCAAAAGGAATAATAAAGTATTGCGACAACTTGCGAAAAAAAATCTTTTGCACAGGAAGTATCGTTCGATCGGTCTGATGTTATTGGTTACGCTACTTTCTTTTTTTATACTTTTGGGCACTGTATTTACCCAAAGTATGCAAAATGGTATTACAAATATGAAAGACAGATTTGGTGCAGATTTTATGATAGTTCCCAAAAACTATAAACAGGGAATGGAGGCTATACTGTTAAAAGGAGAACCCAGTTGTTTTTATTTTTCAAAAAATGTGGAAACAAATTTAGAAAAAGTTGAAGGAATCAGTGAGATTACCTCACAGTTTTTTTTAACATCAATCAGTGCAGAATGTTGTGATACGCCTGTACAGCTTATTGGAATTGACCCGGAGACAGATTTTGCAGTACAGCCTTGGATTCGTCAAGTGTATGATGAAACACTGAAAAAAGGTGAAATAATAGCCGGAAGTAAAATTGATTTGGATGGAAAAGATCGACTTAAGTTTTTTGATAGAGAATATCCGATTGTTGCTCAGTTAGATGATACTGGAACCGGGTTGGATGAAGCGGTATTTACATCAAAAGAAACAATGGAACAAATGTTTAATGATGCAAAGGCGAAGGGGTTACGATTTGTGGAAGATGTGAATCCGACAGAAGATATATCTTCTGTGTTATTGAGAATTGAACCAGGATATGATCGGACGAAACTAAAAAAAGAAATTCGAAAGCAAGTAGGGGCTGTTCGAATTATTGAGGCAGATGAAATGATTGGAAGCATGGCAAATAAATTGGAAAATATGTCGGGGGTTTTATACATATTGATTGTATTGTTTTGGATTATTCATATAGCAGTACTGTTTCTGATGTTTTCTGTTTCTGCAAATGAAAGAAAAAAGGAATTTGCAATTTATAGGGTACTTGGTTCAACCAAAAGATATCTAGCAAGGATGTTAAGCCTTGAAGGATTGATAGTATGCTTTTTTTGTGCAGTAGCAGGAACTGTATTGGCGACAGTTTCCATGTTCCCGATTTTGTCCTATTTGGGAAATGAATTAGAGCTGCCATATGTCCAAATACCTGCGTTTCAGGTTATAAAATGGATTGTAGTGGACATTATTTTTGTGACGATTTTAGGTCCATGTACATCTGTATATGCAATTTTTCGTGCAGGAAGAGGCGAAACTTATCTTACAATGAGGCAAGGTGATTAAAATGATAGCACAATTAGATAATGTGTCAAAGTCATATCAACGAGGAAAACGTGAATTTACTGTGGTTAATGATGTTTCTTTGAAAATTGAAAAAGGTGATTTTATATCCATTATCGGTAAATCGGGCAGTGGAAAAACAACATTGTTAAATATGATGGCAGGTTTAATATTACCTACAGAAGGTGTTATAAAAATAGATGGAAAAGATATAAAGGGATTATCAGATAAAGAAATCTCAAGTCTTAGAAATGAAAAAATCGGCTATATCATGCAAGAACAGAGTTTATTATCAAACCTGACAGTTCAGGAAAATGTAAGATTACCAAGTTATTTTTTTAGAAATACTGCTTCATATTCTGTAGAAGATGAAAAGGAGATTTTTAGAAAACTTGGGTTGATGTCATTGACGAATGTGTATCCTGAGGAATTATCTGGTGGTGAATTAAAAAGAGTAGCAATTGCCCGAGCTGTTTTGCAAAAACCATTGTTACTCCTTGCAGATGAACCAACAAATAATTTGGATAAAGAAAATACAGAGCTAATCTTGCAGCTGTTTTCTGAAATTTCAGAGAGCGGAACTGCGATTGTGATGGTTACCCATGAATTGGAGAATATTACTTTCACAAAGACTCGTTATGAAATGGATGAAGGAATTCTTTTTAAAAATGAAAAATACAATTAAATGGTTATGTTAAAAAGAGGCTGTCAGATGCCCAAGTTCCAAACGTGAAAACAAAGATGAATATTTGGAATTTTTAGGGCGTAGGATTGCCTTTTTTTGCGGTTTTGTACGTATGTAGTTTTATGATAGTTCATATTATAAATGATTTGTAAAAAAATACACTTGACCTTGCTATGTGTTCGTGATAAGATATCCTTACGATATAAATCATATAGGAATGATATGAATAATATGAAAATAAAAAATAGCTTAGAAAAGGGAAGTGACAGTTTATGAAATATAGTCTACAGACACGATGTATTCATTTGGAACAAGATCAGAAAGCGGAGAAACCGGAACATTTTGGTGCAATTAGTTACCCGATTTATCAGACTGCAACTTATGCCCATCCAAGATTAGGAGAAAGCACCGGATATGATTACAGTCGATTGCAAAATCCAACCAGAGCACATTTGGAACAGGTAGTTGCAAAATTGGAATACGGTATTGATGCATTTGCGCTTTCTTCAGGAATGGCGGCAATCACATTGTTGATGGAATTATTTCAGCCGGGAGACCATTTGTTGGTGGAAGCAGATTTGTATGGTGGAAGTATCCGGTTATTTGACCATGTAAATAAGAAAAATCAATATGAGTTTACGTATTTGAATTTTGAAGAGGATGATATTGAGTCAAAGATTCAGGAAAATACAAAGGCGATTTACATTGAAACACCTACAAATCCTATGATGCATGTTTCTGATATTGAGAAAATTGCCCAAATTGCAAAGAAACACAATCTGTTATTTATTGTGGATAATACATTTTTATCCCCTTATTTCCAAAATCCATTATTGCTTGGGGCAGATGTGGTAATACATAGCGGAACGAAATTCTTAGGGGGACATAATGATACGTTAGCAGGTTTCATTGTTACAAATCGCGAAGATGTACAGGAAAAACTTCGTTTTCTTATTAAGACTACCGGCGCTGGATTGGCACCATTTGACAGTTGGCTGTTATTAAGAGGAATTAAGACTCTGGCAATCCGTATGGAACAGGCACAAAAAAATGCACAGAAGATTGCCGAATGGCTGAGTGAACAAAAACAAGTTAAGCGTGTCATTTATCCGGGATTGCCAAGTTTCCCTCAATATGAAGTGATGAAGAAACAGGCAAGAGGATTTGGTGCAATGCTTACTTTTGAACTGGAACACGAGGAACAGGCAAAAGATGTTTTGAATCACATCAAATTGATAAAATTTGCAGAAAGTCTTGGTGGAGTTGAAACTTTAATGACGTATCCGACCACACAGACGCATGCAGATGTACCGGAGGAAGTACGATTGAAAAATGGTATTACCGGTGCAACACTTCGCTTGTCAACGGGAATTGAAGACATCGAAGATTTATTGGAAGACTTAAAACAGGCATTTGAAAAGATTTGATGGCATAAAAAGATTACGAAAGAACATGAATGAAAGAACATGAATGAAAGAACGGAGGAATGTGTATGGCAGAAAGAAATCTGAATTTAGATAAACAACTGGAGAGAAAAGGAACGCATTGCTTAAAATATGATTTTGCCAAGCGGAGAGGTAAACCGGAAGATGTGCTTCCTTTGTGGGTAGCAGATATGGACTTTCCTACCACTTCCTACGTGGAGGATATTTTGCAGGAGCGTACCAAACATGGTATTTATGGATACAGTGAAGTGGGTGAAGAGTATTTTAACGTTTTGAAACGTTGGATGAAAAAACATCATGATTGGGATATCGAACCAAACTGGATCATAAAAACTCCGGGAGTGGTATTTGCACTTGCCATGGCAATTCGTGCTTTTACAAAGGAAGGGGAAGGTGTCCTTATACAGCAACCGGTGTATTATCCTTTTTCTGAAGTAATCGAAGACAATGGAAGAGTCATTGTGAGTAATGATTTGGTACTTGGTGAGGATTATCGATATCGCATTGATTTTGATGATTTCGAGAAAAAAATTATTGAACATAACATTCACTTATTTCTTCTTTGCAATCCTCATAATCCATCCGGTCGAGTGTTTACAAAAGAGGAATTGAAGCGGATGGGAGATATTTGTCTGAAACACAATGTAATCGTGGTGAGCGATGAAATTCATCATGATTTTGTGTTTGAAGGAGAACATACGGTATTTGCAAATTTAGGAAAAGAGTATCAGGAGATTTCCATTGTATGTACTTCGGCAAGTAAGACCTTTAATCTGGCAAGTATGTTGATATCCAATATTTTTATTCCGAACCAGAAACTTCGTCGAGCCATTCGAAAACAGGTAAATGCAGTTGGCATCAGTCAGTTAAGCATTTTGGGATTGTTAGCAACCCAGGAGGCATACGACAAAGGAGAAGAATGGTATCAGAACGTACATAATTATTTATGGGATAATATCGTTTTTACAAGAAATTATGTGAAAGAATTTTTGCCTGGGGTAGAAGTGATACATAATGAAGGCACGTATCTGGTGTGGCTTGATTTTAGAAATACAGGAATTGACCCGGAAGAGTTGGAACGTCGTGTGGTATATGAAGCAAAACTTTGGCTGGATAGCGGAAGCATTTTTGGTAAGGCGGGAGATGGTTTCCAACGAATCAATGTTGCTACGCAACGGGAAGTTTTATTGGAATGTTTGGAACGAATTCGATATAAAGTACTAGACAGATAGGAGATGAAAAAAATGACGATGGCACAATTAAAATATGTAATGGTAATCGCGGCGGCAGGCTCTTTTAGAGAAGCATCCAACCGTTTGTTTGTGTCCCAGCCGGCATTATCATTGTCGATCAGAGAGTTAGAAGAAGAGTTAAATCTGTCCATCTTTGAACGAACCAACAAAGGAATTAGGATAACGGAACAGGGAACGGAATTTCTTGCTTATGCAAAAAAAGCAGTGAGCCAGTATTCCCTTATAGAAGAGAGATTTCTTTCAGAAGAAAATAGTGAATCACACTTTAGTGTTTCTATGCAGCACTATATTTTTGCAGTACATGCCTTTGTGGATTTGGTAAAAGAGTTGGAAGAAATTGATTATTCCTATTCTGTTTATGAAACAAGAACCAATGAAGTGTTGGAAAATGTGCGAAACTTAAAAAGTGAGGTTGGGGTGGTTTCTTACTCAAAGGGAAATGAAAAGGTTATGAAAAAACTATTTCGTGAGTATCATTTGCGCTTTGTTCCTTTGATGAAAAGGGATACCTATGTGTATATCAGTGTGGATCATCCTTTGGCAAAAAAGAATGAAGTGACTTTGGAAGAATTGGATGAGTTCCCATGTGTAAGTTTTGACCAAAGTAGCGAAAGTGAGTTTTATTTGGCAGAAGAAGCCCTTGGAGATTATCACTTTAAAAAAGTGATTAAGTCAAATGACCGAGCTACTTCTTTGGAGCTTATGGTTTCTTTGGAGGCTTTTTGCATTGGAACCGGAAATATGGTAGACAGCGAACTTTTGAAGGACCATTTTGTCAGCAAAAAAGTGGTAGAAAATGAAGAGATTACCATAGGTTATATTACAAGAGAAAATCAAAGATTAAGTGATATGGCAGAGTGTTATATTGCACATTTGAATCATTACAAGGAAGCAGTGTAAACTCACTTTTATTTATTGTGTTGTCAGCAGGCTGACATGTGGATTTTTGTTAAGTATTCAGGTATAGATTTTGATTATGTAAGTTGATAAGTTTTTGTTGTAGCTGATAATCAGATTTAACTATTAGCCAATGGGAATAATCTGTGTTAGGATATGGTGTAATAAGAAATAAGATATGAAGAAACGTTTGTTACTTTTCGCTGACTGGAAAACCAGAGGTAAAAAAATAACCTTTAGTTTTTCAGTCTTTTTTTTACCGTAAAAGCAAGTAGATCTGTTTGTAGTGCATGCGAATTCGGTCAGTTGTGTAAACAGCTGTCGTTCAGTTATAAAAAAAATAAATAAAAGCGAGGTAAAAAGTTATGAGAAAAAATTTAAAAAAATTAGTGGCATGTCTGGCAATTGGTGTTTTAGCAGTTAGTGCAGTTTCTTGTGGAAAACAGGCAGCAAACAATGCAGACACCAAGAATGAAG
>CADBNB010000308.1 GCA_902795895.1 uncultured Lachnospiraceae bacterium
AAATGGGACGCGGAGATGATGGAATGAAATGCATCGAGGTACGCACACTGATGAAGCGAGGAGCCATTGATGATGCCATGGATGTAGTAGAGACCATCAACACGGATAAGGTACAGTCGATTGTTGATTTGAAACTGATTGCAAATGTATTGGAACGGGCAGGGGAGTATCGTAGAGCAAAAGAAGTAATGCTTCAAAGTTACGAGATCAAGCGAACAAAATTAGCAGTGTATCGTTTGACTTACCTGTCAGTAAAGACAAATGATTTCAACGATGCAGAAGCATATTATCGCGAGTTCGTTGAAATGGCACCAAACAGTCCGGACCGTTATATTTTACGATACGGAATTGACCGGGCGAAAAATGTGGATTATGTTTCAAGAATAGCTACTTTAAAGAAACTAAAGCAGATTGAATATACAGAAGAGTGGGGCTACGAATTAGCAAAAATATACCACAAGGCAGGTCTTGATGATGACTGTATTCAGGAATGTCGCGATCTGATGATTTACTTCGGTGACGGAGTGATCGTTGATAAGGCAAGACTTCTTTGCAGATATCACGAAGAAGGAAGACAGTCCCTTGATGAATATGGATTGTTTGAGGATTTGACGCCGGAAGAATTAGAAGCAAACCGTGCAAGATATATGAGTGATACGGGAGATTTCAGCGCACATATCCCAGAGATAGAAGCACAGTATGATCTTCACAATCAGGAAGTAAAACAGGTTTGGGAAGATACCGACATTTCACAAAATGATTTTGAAACGGAACGTCTCAATCATATTTTGGAAGAGCAGGCAAAAGAAGCAGAAGAAAAGCTTACGGAAAGTTTAGCACAGGTGATGGAGCCAAGCGATAGCGTATATGAAGGTGCAGAGATGAAAGAAATCTTGCCGGATCCTACACTTGATGAATTATACCAACATGCAGAGGTTCGCGATGCAGTAGAAGAAAAGACAGAAAGAAAGTTAATCGACGATTACAGCCAGTCAGAGGTTGAAGCAGAAGTTATAGAAGATGTAGCTGTTACTGTGGAAGAAAAAGCAGAGGATACCGCAGTTGAGGAAGGTACCATTAAGCTTGAGCCAAAGCCACAGGGAAAACATGCCAGAAGAAATGCAAGACGTGCTGCTAAGAGAAAAGCCCGCAAGGAAGCAGAAGCTAAGATGCAGGCAGAAGAATTGATGGCTCAGCCGGAAGTGGAAGAAATCGTTGCTCAGAATATTGTAGAAGAAACAGAAGCAAGTTTTGATGCAGCACAGGCAGAAGATGCATTGGCACAGGCTGTAGAGGAAGTTATGCAGGAAGATGCAAGCGTTGCTTCAAATGTAAATGTAGTTGTAAATGAAGAAATGATGGAAGCAATCAAAGAGGAAAAAGTTGCAGAAGCAAAGGCTGTTGAAGAAGTAAATGAAGTAGAAGGTGACGTTTCTGAAGAGATTGCAGAAGAAGTAGCAGAAGTTTCTGAAGAAGTTGAAGACGAGGCTTCAGAAGAAGAATACGAGCCAAACTTCTATGATACTTATGGAATGCTTCTTTGGGGATATTTCCAGAGATACCAGGAAGACACAAGATTGTGCGAGGAAGTTTACGAAGCACTTGAGCGTTGTATGAATGGTACACGTCCTATGAACTTTGTTCTTACCTGCAAATCAAGAGAAAGATATGTTGAGTTCGCAAAGGAACTTGCAAAAGCAATGCAGGCATTAGGATTGACAGAAAAGACACAGGTTGCAAGAATTTCTGCAGAGAAATTAAATCACATTCATTTAGAGCAGAAATACGATGGAGTAGAAGGCGGATTTGTGTTAGTAGAAGAAGCAAGAAAGATGACAGCAGACACTGCTCAGTCAATTATGAATATGATTAACGATATGGATGGAAAGGTTGTTGTATTGCTTTGTGATGCAAGACCTTACATGAAAGATCTTATGGATGAGTATCGTATCTTAAAGAAATACTTCCCATTTGATGTTTCTATGAAATAAGCTGATTTCAGACTGAAAAGTCTTACAAATATGGAGGTTCAGATAAGAGTTTATCTTCTCTGACAGATAACTAAATAGCACTCAAAAGAACCCGCGGCACGCTGTGCTGACGGGTTCTTTTGTATGTTGTTGTTATTGCTTAATACAAAAACAGTAACCTAATTTTCTTTTACATAATCCAGATGTAATTTTTCAAATACTCCATATTTAAATTGTTTTATTTTTTGTAATGTATTCTCGTCATTTACAATAAATTCACTTTTTGCAACTTTTTCATAAGGAATCGTTGCTTTTTTTGTATTTACTGCATAACTTTTATCGGAAGTTAAATTCAAATAACGGAATCCCATTAAATCTGAATTTGCATTAATGATAGACGCGTTTTGATTGCATACATCATAAACACGACTGACAAAAACAACATAATGATCTCCTTTTTGCATATAATTAACAAATCCGGTACTAACTTTTCCTATCGTGGCATCCTCTATCCAGCCACTTCCCATAACATAAATCGTATCCTTTAATTTTTTTTCATCAAAGTCTCCTTTAATTGTTTTGCAAAAAGAAACCTGTTGAGCCAATTTGCCACCTACATATTGGTGTTTTCCTGTTGCCTCAACTTCCAAAATGTATTTTGATTCACGAATTAAGACTTTGCCGTAATTTTCTATTATCCACGCATGATCCTTTGTGAAAAAAGATACAATTCGTTTTGATTCCTGTGTTTCGTCTGCCAATCTTGTGGACAAATGCATACGAAAATTTGTTCCCATTGCAAATAAAATAACAATAACCAGACTAAAACACGCCAACGACATTTTACCTTTCATTATTTTCCTCCTTAAACAAACTGCCGGATTTCATATAATAAACCTCATCAGCCAATTGTTCAATATCTTCTTTGCTGTGGCTCGCCAACAAAATCAATGTACCCTTGGAACGTTCCTTTCGAAGTAATTCCCAAAAATTCTTTACTGCTTCATCATCCAAACCATTCGTAGGTTCATCTAAAAATAAAATATCAGGTTTTTCCATAAGTGCCTGCGCTATTGCAAGTTTCTGTTTCATACCCAAAGAATATTTTCGTACGATTTTATTATCGTCCGGATCCAAACCGACTAAGCGTAAAACATTTTTAATTTCGTCTTTTTTTACCTTTTTTTTGATATTTGCCAACAGTTTTAAATTTGTATAACCGGAAAATTCCGGATACATTTCTGTATTTTCAATAATAATACCTAGATTCGGCAATATACGCATATCTTTTCCTAACCTTTTTTCGTCCAGCCAGATTTCTCCTTCTGTGTTCATTAAACCGGACATTGCGCGAAACAGCATTGTTTTTCCGGAACCGTTACGCCCTACAATGCCATATATTTTTCCACTTTCAAACGTTGCATTCACATGATTTAAAATCACTTGTTTCTGCATTTTTTTATAAACATCTTTTAATACTAATTTCATTATTAATTCCTTTCCTAAGCAGGCTACCCAAAAGAGCTTTTTGTAAATCGTTTTCGTTTCGTCTATGACAAGTAACACTAAATTTCTTTATTACTCTTTATAATTTCCACCTTATGTACAACATACATTCCGAATAAAACAACTGCAATACAGACACTCCCCCATATAGCATACCCGGTGGTCATAGAAAGATTACACGGCTCGACGCCCATAATCTTCTTTCCTCGCCAATATACTCTATACCAATTTCCAACCAAATAAGACACCGGATTGTATACCATGCGTTTTAAATTACTGCCACTTAATTCTTTTTTACTATCTATAGTTAACAACAAAAGAGTAATGATTGCCTGTACACTAAATACAATACTAATTCCAAAGGCACTTCCTTTTAAAATTGCTAAAATATTAGCCATCAATGTCAGACTAAAACACCAAATACTATATAAACTAATATACCACCCAACAATCCACATTTGGTCCAGCGAAAATACAATTTTTTTTGATATAAGACCGGTAGCGATATGACCTAAAAGGATAAAAATAGAATTTAATGTCGAAAAGCCAAACAGCTTTATAATCTCTTTTGTATACCAACGGCTTCTGTTTTCGCACCTTGTAAAAAAATATACACTACAATTGCAGAAGTGTCGGTATATATATGTTGAAAACACAATACTAAACAATATAAAAGGCACATAGTTTTGCAAAATACAACAAACTACCTTACTATTAGCTGTATTCAAATATCCGCCATTGAAAAGGGCAACTGCCTCCCATATCTGAAAATGCGTCGCTTTACTCTGAAAACTTGCATACCAGGAAAAAATTATTCCATATAAAAAAGGGAAAAAATAGTACTTCCAATATAATTTCATTTTTTCTCTCCTTTCATTGCACAAATCAATATTAATAAACTGGATACGATTGATAAAATACCAACAAAGAATGCCATTCTTTTCATGTCATAACTAGTTGCCTGTCCATCCAGCCACACAAAATAATCACTATAATAATGTGTGCTTTTACTTCCTAAGATTTTTATGTGCATTCTGTCAAACGCCGCGAACGCAAAATATAACGGCATCATTAAATAGGCTTGATACTTGTCATAAAAAAAAGAACACGCCAAAGGAATCATCGCCAATCCCCCGGCAAAAAAGCAAACGTAAAGTATATGAATAAAAATGTAACGAACCGGATAATGAAATGCCATCGTATTAATCAACGTTCCCATACCTTCCTGATGTGTATCATATGACCAAAGCACATCTAGCGCATCCTTAGACAAACCATTTGAAAACGTATACCAGTTTAAAAGCAATTCCACCATAAATGGAATAAAAAAAACAAGAAATGTCACTATAAATACAGCGCATATTTTAGAAAAATAATAACTAAACTTTCCTCCACATCGGGTAACCAGATAGATATGGACATTTGTTTTTGTTTCCTTTGCCAAGGATAACCCTGCAGGCAATGCAATTAAAAAAGGTAAAAAGATAATAATATAATATCCTATACCATCCAACCAGTCACTCATTGTAAATAACGTGGCTATACTTGGAAAACATATTTTTTCAAACCCACTATAAATCTTCAAATTTTTATAATAATTCAATATCACACATAACATAAGTAGCAAAAAACAAACATTTGCCCCTTTTTGTCTTAATAATATCTGAACTTGTGCTTTTATATTCCTAATCATTGTATAATCCTCACTTCTATCATGATTCGAAAACATGAGTCTGTAGATATAACATCTAGACAGACTCATACAATTTTTTTTATTTATATTTATTATTTTGCATTATAGGTAACTTCGGTTTTAGCATCATGATAAATACTGTTACCACAAAATTCAAAATAAACATACTGTATATTCATTTTATCGTCTTTTATCGGAACTTTTTTAGAACCTCCAGTTTCACACAATCTATAATTTTTATCCTCTGGTACATAATAATCATAATCAGAGCCAGGATTTGTACTGCTTAACAAATGTCTAGTTCCACTATTGTCTTTGTAGCATAAACGAACTCTTATATTCTCAAAAGTATCAGGAATGTTTGCGTTTGGTTTGACGTAATTACACTTTGCCTTGCAATAACTATAATCGCCACTTCTCTTTTCTGCGCCACAACTTTTGTTGTAACCATTTCCCAATGCAGGAATTGTTATTCTTTTTGATGTTGCATGAACTGTTGATGTATTTGTCAATAAACAAACACTAAGTAATGATAATGCGCCTAACTTTAAAAAGTTTTTTCTCATTTTTTCTCCTCGTTTCTTCTTTAGATTCAATTTTTTATCAATTTGGTTATGAATAATTTCTCATCCAAACTTGATACCTATTCATACAGGTGTTTTTTGTTGAACAATAAAAATCTCCCTGTTCAACTAATTCCCCCTTTCTTAATATATGTTCTCTCGGAGTCTTTTTATACAAGAATTTCGAGATAGATTTTTCTTGGATAACGACATCCCCATTACATCATTTGGCGGTCAACGTCATCCACTCGCTTTGTTCGTGGGACGTTTTCGCATGGCAGTTTCCAAGTCGCTAAAGCGACGGAATCCTGCTCAAGGAAATGGAGAAAATCCACGGAAAATATAGCCGAAATTGTGGTATAAGGAAGACTCTGAGAGAACATATATAACAGAGCTTCTTTTATCGTTCTATAATTCACTTTTTGCAAAACAAGTGTATGACTTAATTCTACAATGATGCCCCTTTTTTTCAATAGTTTTTGAGTGAATCGACGTTTTTTTTGAGTGAATAACATAATGTTCTGTTTTTTGGGGGGACTCACAATCAATGCTTTTTGCCACAACACTCATACTCTTTTATTTCAAAAATGATGTATCGCCAACATGAAACTCCACACACAATTGTCGATAATCCCGACCATCTTTGATTGGAAAACCATTTTTTCTG
>CADBNB010000309.1 GCA_902795895.1 uncultured Lachnospiraceae bacterium
AATTATCCAACACAGAATATGGAACCTGAAGATTTCCCCGCCCCTTTCCAAGGGCAATCTGAGGTTTGTTTGTTCCGTGAAAATCAGAACCACCGGTCATTACCAAATTGTATTTATTTGCGTAGCGTCTGGCGATTCCTTCGTCGAAACCGGTGTTGTTTGAATAAAAGACTTCCAATCCTTCCAAACCTGCATCTTTTAAACGAGAAATAAGTGCATCAAGTTCCTGTTCCGGCAGGCGATAAATCAGCGGATGAGCAAGCACGGGAATACCACCTGCGTTTTTTATCAGCGTAATGGTATCTTCCGGACTGATGTATTTTCTTGATACATAATAAGGGCTTTTAGAATTTAGATATTTATCAAAGGCATCATTTATGCTTGATACCTGATGCGTATCCATAAGAAAACGTCCAAAATGAGCTCTTGTCAGTACGGTTCCGGCAGGAAATGCAGCAGTCAAACGGTCAATATCAATGTCCAAACCTGCATTTGCAAGATTTTCAGCCATTTTTGCATTTCTGTCGTCACGTTCCTGTCTTGCTTTTTCAAGTCTTGCCTTGAATGGTTCATATTCGGGATCAATCATAAGTCCAAGAATATGAATATCGCTATCTTTATATCCTGCGGAGACTTCCACTCCCGAAATCACTTCCACACCGGTTCCTTTGGCAGCCTGTTGCGCTTCAAAAACTCCGCTTGCAGTATCGTGGTCTGTCAGTGCAAATGCTGCTACATTATTTTTCTTTGCCAAATGCACCAGTTCGGTAGGTGTAAAAGTTCCGTCGGAAACGGTTGAGTGAACGTGTAAATCAATATATTTCATTTTTATCCTTCTTTCTGAAACGATGTTTGTGAAAGGGGAATGTTTGGATTATGCTGTCCCCTGATACCACATATTTTATCCAAATTTGGCTATGATTGCAATGGAAAGGTGGCTATATGAAACTTAGATTTTAATTGTCAAGACGAAAGTAAGCATTTTTTGTATATGTTGATATGAAAAGGCATAGAGTGTAATAAGAACCAAAGTTGGTAAATCATAATCTGCGACGTGAAACATCCATTTGTAAATGTTTTAGAAGGTTTGTAAAATATGCAGATGATTTGATTTAGGGAGCGGTGAAATGGGAAAGAAAATATCAAAAAGAATTATACTTGCCACTTTGTTTGCTATGCTGATAACAGCAATGTTTATTTTTCTGGGAGCATTGTTATTGTACAAAGATATGGCTTCATCTGTAGGAATTGGGGCAATGGTGGTTGCAAGTTATGTGTGCGCATGTCTGGTGTCCGGATGTTTTCTGGCAGGGATTGGCTTTGGACGCAGGTTTTTATGGGGAAGTCTTATGGGAAGTATCTATTTTGGAATACTATTTTTAGTGGGAATGATTTCCAACGGATATGCCATAAAGGATATAAAGCAATGTGCGCTTGTGGCGGTGATATGTATTTTTAGTGGAATGATAGGCGGAATGTTAAAAAAGTCCTTTTAATTGGGGGCGAAGTGTGATATACTTTGAAAGATAGTAGGCTTTTATGCCAAGATTATATAAGGAGGAACAAAATAATGGAACAGAAAAAGCATATTAAATCTTTAACTACTAAGAATTTACAGAACACTGTAAAGAAGGGTGGATGTGGAGAGTGCCAGACTTCTTGTCAGTCAGCTTGTAAAACATCTTGTACAGTAGGAAATCAGAGCTGCGAGCATAAATAAGCGTTGTACGCAGATGTTTAGCGGGGCATGAACCCCGCTATTCGTGTGTTTTGTGTATAAGCGTATTTTGATATGTTGCACAATACCACGACTGGAGTTAATTGCTGCGCAATGAATAGAATTACGATTCTGCCCGAGAGGTAGTTAGTTTGAAAGGAGAAACCGATGATACACCAGTATAAGAGTAATGGACATAACATTGTATTAGATGTAAACAGTGGAAGTGTGCATGTGGTGGATGAATTGGTCTATGATATTCTTGCATTATACGAGACAGAGTCAAAAGAAGAAATAACCGGGAAGATGCTTGAAAAATATCAGCAGCCAATGTATGCAAAGTTACTAGAAGAACCGATTTCAGAAGAATTGGTTTGTGAGGCATTCAGCGAGATTGAAGAATTAAAGGAGCAGGGAACATTATTTACCGAGGACATTTACCGAGATTATGTCTTTGATTTTAAGAGTCGTAAGACTGTCGTGAAGGCTTTGTGTTTACACATTGCCCATGACTGTAATCTGGGCTGTAAGTATTGTTTCGCTGAGGAAGGCGAGTATAAAGGGCGTCGTGCCATGATGAGCTACGAAGTCGGAAAGAAAGCATTGGATTTCCTTATTGCAAACTCCGGAGAGCGTAGAAATCTTGAGGTTGATTTCTTCGGCGGAGAGCCAACCATGAATTTTGAAGTGGTAAAACAGTTAGTTGCATACGGTAGGGAACAGGAAAAAATCCATGATAAAAATTTCAGATTTACCCTGACTACCAATGGTATTTTGTTGGATGACGACATTATGGATTTTGCTAATAAAGAGATGTCAAATGTGGTATTAAGTCTTGATGGAAGAAAAGAAGTCAATGACCGCATGCGTCCTACCCGTAACGGAATGAGCAGTTACGATGTGATTGTTCCTAAGTTCAAAAAACTGGCTGATAGCAGAAATCAGAATAATTATTATGTGAGAGGTACTTTTACTCACCACAACACAGACTTTGCGGAAGATGTACTTCATATGGCTGATCTTGGATTTGAGCAGATTTCCGTGGAACCGGTAGTAGCTCCTTTGGAAGCAGATTATGCTCTTACGGAAGATGATGTGCCGGTAGTATGTGCAGAGTATGATCGCCTTGCGAAAGAGATGATACGAAGAAAGAAAGACGGTTCATGTTTCAATTTCTTCCATTTCATGATTGACCTGACAGGAGGTCCATGTGTGGCAAAACGTTTAGCCGGATGTGGTTCAGGAACAGAATATCTGGCAGTTACACCATGGGGTGATCTTTATCCGTGTCATCAGTTCGTTGGAAATGAAGATTTCTTACTTGGAAATGTGGATGATGGTATTGTAAATACAGAAGTACAGAATAAATTTAAGCTTTGCAATGTTTACGCAAAAGAAAAGTGTAAAGATTGTTTTGCAAGATTTTATTGTAGCGGCGGTTGCGCTGCAAATGCTTATAATTTCAGTGGTGATATCAATGGTGCATATGATATTGGTTGCGAATTACAGAAAAAACGTATCGAGTGTGCAATCATGGTAAAAGTGGAAGAAGCATTGATGGATGAAACCAATTAGGATGAAAAGCAATTAGATAAATAGATAATGAAAATCAATCTTCGTATTTGTAAACGTACATAGATATGTAGGCTTTACACAGCTAGAAGAGGGGGTTATCATTGTCATAAAGATAAATAATATAAGGAGATGTAGAAATGAAAAACGTAGGTAAAGGCGTTGGATACATGCTGGTTACAGTGCTTGCCATTGCAGCATTAGTATTTGTAGCGCTTGTAGGAATTGGAAAACAGCATAAAGGTACGACAGAGCATATTCGTCTTGGTTTGGACCTTGCTGGTGGTGTCAGTGTAACATACGAGGCAGTGGGAGATAAGATTACAGATACTTCTATGAATGACACAGTTTACAAGTTACAGAAGCGTGTGGAAGGTTTGGGAGAAGAACCTGTAGTTTACAGACAGGGAGATACTAAGATTGTAGTAGACATTCCTGGTGTAGATGATTCAGAAGCTGTTTTGGAAAAGTTGGGAAAAGCCG
>CADBNB010000310.1 GCA_902795895.1 uncultured Lachnospiraceae bacterium
AAATGTGCAGAAAAATGATTAGAATGTAACCAAGAGCGTTATTTGAAAATATGAAGTTGTTGAAAACATTAGAGCTGTCAGGCATATGACAGGTGATGCGCCTGTTTAGCCAAGACTTTCGATGTTTGGAGGTGAATGGAATGAAAAAGTATAGAGTATTTTTTTCACTAATCTTCTTTGCTTTCGCGCTTTGGGGGACTCCTGGGATGATCGCACATGCAGAAAACGGTGTTGCGATTGATGACAATAAAGATGGAACTGTTAAGGTTACTTACAGTAATTCTAATAGCAATAAGATTGCTATAACAGTGAAAAAAGATGGCGCTAAGACGCAGTATAATTATTTTATTTCAACGGGGGAAGTTGACACGGATATTCCTTTGACAGCAGGAAATGGAACATATAAGGTATCTGTATTAAAAAATATTGAAGACTCAAGATATACACCATTGTCATCAGAGGAAGTAGATTTAAAGTTGTCTGATCAAAAATCAGCGTTTTTAACATCGAATCAGATGATAAATTGGAATAGCAAAAATAAAGCAGTTAAAAAAGCAAACAAACTTAGTCGTAAGTATAAGAGTCAATATTCAAAAATCAAGGTAATCTACAAATACATAGTGACACATTATCATTATGATTACGCAAAATATTATCAGAATGCTTCCGGAAATTTAGGATATTACACACCGGATATTGATACTATTTATTCTGAGAAAAAGGGTATTTGTTATGATATATCTGCATTGACGGCTTGTATGATGCGAAGTGTCGGTGTACAGACTAAGATGGTGACGGGGTACCCGGATACAAAGTATTACGATGGAACTCAGTATCATGCATGGAATAAAGTTTATGCAAAGAAATATAAGAAGTGGGTCGTGATGGATGTGACTTGCGATATGTGTTTGTATGAACAGGGGGTAAAATATAACAAATTATCCATGAAAAAGAAAGCATCTCAGTATTCAAAAATAAAATATGTTTGGTAGAACTGATAGTTGTTCTCTAGGTGATTGAACATGGCTGGATATGGTCTTGAATTGATATCAGGGAGAACGCGAAGATGAAAAGGGGGACTTGGGGATGAGAAAATTCAAAAAAGTGACAAAGGTGGAACTTGCACTAGGGGCTGTTGCAAGTCTTATGACTGGAATTGTGGTTGGTATCTTTATGTATGAAAAGAAAAAAAGACCAACACTGAAACAGCGAATGCAACAAAAACAACAGGAACAGGCAGAACTTGAGCAGGCATCTTTCGTTTCCGCTGTAAGAGATGGTGGAATGATGGCACGAAGGAGACTTTTTAAGGAGAATAATCTTCAGGGAAGACAGCAGTACAGAACGCCATATGATTTAGAAGGAAGACCACACAGCAATGCAAATATCCATTATGCTGATGTGAACAGAAGAACAGGTACAAGAGGAAAATAAAAGATATATAGTACATAGTAGAGGACTATTTTGTTTTAGTACAAAATAGTCCTTTTTGTAATATTAATGAAATCTTAAGGATTTATAATTTTTTGTGTAGTATAATAATTAGGAATACGAAATCAGAAAGGGAGAAAATATATGAGCTATGTGTTAAAAACTACAAATTTAACGAAAAAATTTGGTAGAAAAGAAGCCGTGAGTCATGTGAATATGACCGTTGAAAAAGGTGATATTTACGGCTTTATCGGTAAAAATGGAGCTGGTAAAACAACTACCATGAAGATGATACTTGATTTAATCTCTGTTTCAGAAGGTTCTATAGAATTGTTTGAGGGGGAACCATTAAATCTTGCAAGAAGAAAAATCGGTTCCTTGATTGAAGCACCGGGACTTTACAAAAATTGTACTGCTTATGAGAATATGAAGCGTTTTTCTATCATTTCCGGAGGTTCGGAAGAAGAAATCCAGGAGCTTCTTAGTCTTGTTGGTCTTGCTGATACCGGAAAGAGAAAAGTAAAAGCATTTTCATTGGGAATGAAGCAGCGTCTGGGAATTGCCATTGCACTTATTGGAAATCCGGAATTTTTAATTTTGGACGAGCCAATCAATGGATTGGATCCGGCAGGTATTAAGGAAATCCGTGATTTGATTCTTAGAATTAATCAGGAGAGAAAGGTTACAGTTTTAATTTCCAGCCATTTGCTTGACGAGTTATCAAAAATTACTACAAAGTATGGAATTATCAATAATGGTGTATTGGTAGAAGAAGTAACAGCAGAAGAGCTTATGAAACGATGTTCGAAAGAACTTGTGATTCGTAGTGACAATCCGGAAAAAGTATGCCAGATTTTAAATGAACAATTTGGAATTCAGGGACAAACATACATGGGAATGCAGGTTAACTCTCCGGCAGGAATGGATATTCCAGGAAAGATAAACAAAGCGTTGATAGATGCCGGAATAGAAGTGTTTGAATTGTTTGTCAAAGAGGGAAGTTTTGAAAATTACTTTATAGAAAGGATTGGAAAATAATGAAGAATTTATTTAAATTTGAGTTCCGTAAGTTATTTCATAGAACTAGTTTTTATGTATGTACCAGTATTATGATACTTGTTGATATTTTATCAATTGTTGCTGTTCATTTGTTGGGAGTAACATCATATTCGGATATGTCAGCATGGGAAGCTACGCAGACGGCGATTTCTGGTAATTTACTGACAATAGTGCTTGCGGTTTTTGTGTCTATGTTTGTATGCGAAGATACGACGGGTGGTACCATCAAAAATATCTGTGGTAAAGGTTATGACCGTCTTCAGGTATTTATCACAAAATACTTAGTTTCTTTGTGTGGAACATTGATTATTTATTACGCATGTATGGCGTTTATGTTTATCTATGCTTTGATTAGTGGTGCAAGTTTGGAATTTGCAGGAAGTCAATTAGTTCTTGCCTATGCTGCACAGTTAGTTGTTATTATAGCAACTCATACTTTGATTTTTTCAGTTGCCGTTTTAATCGGAAAAAATGGTTTGGCAATAGCAATCAATGTATTAATCCCTATGTTTATTACATTGCCATTATTGATTATTGACTATTTAGTAGATATGGAAAAAATGTATGCAACGAATTGCTGGTTAGATCAGCTTAAGGCAACTACCATTAATTACATATCAGAGCCACTTTCAGATGCTTTGGGGTTAAGTACAGTTGTTGGTGGTAATGGTTTAGAGCAGGCGGTTATTCTTTCTATTGTTTATTTTGTAGTATTTGCAGTACTCGGAGTATTTATAAATCAAAAGAAACAGTATTAGAAGTTATGATAGAGCGGAATTAGGACAATGGCATTGCATATTTCTATTACATAAAAAAAATGGTTGGTTATGTTTGTTCATAGCCAACCAATTTTTTTATGTAATAGGAAATTGCGATGCAATTTCCCATTACAAAAAAACGCTCCGCGAGGATGCGCAGACCGCGGAGATGGAGTTAATTGCTGCGCAATACCGCGGTCG
>CADBNB010000311.1 GCA_902795895.1 uncultured Lachnospiraceae bacterium
ATAGTTGAAAAACTTTACCAACACCATACCTATGCTTATTACATAAACAACACTTTTATATACGGTTTTCAGATTAAACCGCTAACAGTAAAAGGAAAAAACTATTGGAAATTAAAAATAAGAATAGGAAAAGACAATTAATGTTTAAATCCCGCAAAGGTAGAAAGAGGTAGAAATATGAAATACTTAATTGAAAAATTTACAGGCAGCAATAACTGCCTCCATATCTATAGGGGGGCAGATTATGCCGACTTTCACGGCTTTACCGTAAAGGACGGAATGGCGTATGGTGTCATTGACGGTAAAATTGCCGTTACTGACCCTAGCACGGCTATGTACTTTAAAGGTCAGGGGTTTACCCTGTACTGTTTGACAGAAGAAGGTTGGGAAATGAAGCATTGGGATGAGGATGATTGTAGACTTCAATCTACAATCATCCACCTTCGCAACAAGAAATTCCCACTTCTTCCATTTTGCGGTGTCGTAACTTGCGACACCAGGGACACTAACATAAAGTGGGTGTACAAAAAATCAATGGAGGAGGGCTTCTCTTTGACAGAGATAGAGTTACTCCGTACCGTGTACAATTTGCCACTATTAGGCAATGAAGATGGTGGCTGGTACGACACGGAGTACTAAAATAGACAGGAAAAGTGAATTTATAGGAGGAAAACAAAAAAAATAAAGTGTGTAAGTTATTTTGTTTATTTTTAATAACTTACACACTTTATTTTACACTACCCTAGTTGTCTAGTACTCCCCCAAATCTAGGACGAAGTCGCCTCTACACGGACAACTTTGTGCATCTTTTTCATGCACTTCTTTGGTGTATTTACCACCAATGTAGGCATTATGCCCCACTTGCAAGCAACCCCAATCGCCATGTTCCACTTGCAAGCAACCCCAATCGCCAATACCATTGGCGACGGTACGGGCGATGGTATACACAGTATCGTCACCGTAGGCAGTGATGAAATTTTGATCAACGTCATACGGAACGTCGATGAGAATTTCACACCTATTTCCACTCATTAGGTCATAGACCTGAATTCCTTCCCCGGAAGGAATTTCGTGGATGTCTTTGTAGACACCTATTTTTACACCATCTTTCATTGCTCCATACAAGAAGCCATTACTCACTGGTGTTACTTCCATTTCCTCTATGTAGCAGTTTTCAATGTCCTCAATTTCTCTAATTGTATAGAAATATTTGCAGCTGAGGATTTTTTTTCTTTTTCCAGTTCTTTCAATTACATACTTCATCTTGTATTCTCTCCTTCTCTTTTTGAAAAATTTCTTATAATCTTGACTGTCAGCTCTTGCTGACAATAATTAATTAAAAAATAACAAACTGATTATATCCAAACATGTATCACCTACACAACTTGTTTTGAATTGTTTTTCATCATGTTTGCCTTTTTTTCCTGATAGCCATAATGAACCACCTCATGTTCCATCAATCGGCGGTACATGATATCCACGTAATTAGTCCATTGTCCAACCGTAAGCTTTATCTCTCCACTCATAGCTTCAAGATTTTCGTTACCGATTCTCTTGGTTCCATCTTCTGCTGTCTCAATGGAGTTGTAAGAGTTTTTTACACTTACGGTATAAGGATATTTTCGAGCAATATCGAAAGTTACCCTTATTTCATAAACTTTATTATATTCTTTTCCTCCGATGCTTTTCTTTTCCCGGAAAAATTTTCTTACTGGCTCATTGACCATTATTTGTGGAATGCAACTATCTTTTTTCATGTTTCCAGCTTTAAATAATCCTATTGCTTCATCAATTGCTCCGATTTGTTGCTTGTTTGATTCTGCAAATTTCCCATTAAGATTACTTTCCAGCCATTTTTTTTGGGCTAGGAGTGTCTGAACTCCTAGCTCTCCTCTCTCGCTTAAAATTTGTACCGGCGTTTTCCCTGCCATCTTTCCTGTTAACTTAACAGAATATGCAGGACTGTTTTCTTCCTGAGAAATATTTTTAAGCTCATATTCCCAGAACTTTTCATTACACCACTTTGTTTTGTGGTATATTCCTGGTATTTCATTAAGCTTTATATTAGCTGTTGGATTCTGCATCTTGCCAGCTTCTGTTTGGTTGTTCATCAAAACGACCACAAATCTGGAATAATCTGCAGTGAGTTTCATCGGCATCTCATCTTCCGGTAAACAAAGAAATTGGTCAATACTCATGACACTAATCTTGTCTCCTACCCGTCTAACTTCTGCCGGACATATTTGATTAGTATATATTTTTTTCATAGCTCCTCCTGGTCGCATTCATTGAAATAAACCAACATACTAAACCTATCCTCACCAAAGATTTTTTTCCATTTTCTTTGTGCCTTTTCTGTATTCCAATTGAACGGCATCA
>CADBNB010000312.1 GCA_902795895.1 uncultured Lachnospiraceae bacterium
TGACCGCCAAATGATGTAACGGGAATGTCGTTATCCAAGAAAAATCTATCTCGAAATTCTTGTATAAAAAGACTCCGAGAGAACATTGAAAGAATTTAGGAGGAAATAATTATGAGAAAGAAAATGATGAATGTAGTAAGAGGATGTAAGGAAGAATTAAAGAAGTTTTGGTGTGATGAAGAAGGTATGGGAAGTGTAGAGATTATTTTAATTTTGGTTGTACTTGTTGGATTAGTACTGATTTTTAGAACCCAGGTAACTAATATTGTTGAAAATGCATTTAAGCAGATTTCAACAGATGAAAAGAACATTAACAAAGGAAATTCTATTAAAAATGGTGTTCAGACCAGATAGTCATAGAAAAAGGTTGTCAGGCGCGAAAAGTGAAGAAGTTGTTATGGCTGATTTAGTGAAAAATATTTAGATAGGATAAAGAAAAATGATGATTAGTATACAACATAAGAAAAAGAATAGTGACAGAAATTCAAATAAAGGTAGTATTACAATTTTTGCAACACTTACGTTGGTAATCGTTTTATCGTTGATAGCAACCTGTATTGAAAATGCAAGAGTAAGCGTGGCCTCCGCCTCGGTGGAGCGCTACCTTGCTGGCAGCATTGACGCTACAATGACAGAATATTATCGTCCGTTATTTGAGGATTATAAATTGTTTTATTTGGATAAGGGTGTGGATGATGCTTCTTTGGAAAAATCCTTGCTAGAGGAACAAATAAATTCATATTTATCTGCTGCTTGTGAAACATATATTCAGACAAATGATTTAAAAATGTTCCAGGGAATTGATATATTGCAACCGGATATAGGAAACGTAAAAGTAGAAAATATTTTACGGGCAACCGACAAAAAAGGACAGATTTTCATGGATCAGGTACTTCAATTGGAAAAGTACGAAGCTGCTCCAGATTTGATAAAAGGCATTTTAGAAAGTAAAAACCAGATGGAGGATAAAACAGCAGTTTCGGATGTTTCAGAGGCCGAATCAAAAGCGCTGGATAGTTTTTCGGATGCCAATGAACATGTAATGAAAATCATGGAGTATGTGGAAGGAATACAATGCAAGGATGGCATTCAATATGATAATAATGGAAAAATAAAGATGAATGATACTTTTGCAAAACGGTTTTGTGGAAAGGAAATCAATCAAAAAAATGTAGGGGTAGACAATTTGTTGGTATGGTTATCTACGAAAAATAGTTATGAAAATCCTAAAAAAAATGTGAAAAAGATGATAAAAGTAATAAATGCCTTGCTTGAAGCGGAAGGTGAACAAAGCGAAAACAAAGAAAAGGCGAAGGGAAACAACGACGATTATCAGGAAAATGATAGTCCAAATAGCAATAATAATGCAGATGATAAGAACAAAAGTGAAGGAAAAGATGAAGATAACGCAAAAAAATTAGAAAAAAAATATAAAAAAGCAAAGAATAAAATTGTCACATTGATTTCAAATACAACAAAAAAAATAGATGTAACACTAGATGAGATTGGCAAGTTAAAGCCAAAACTACAAGATGTAAAAACTCAGATTAGTCAATTTAAACAGAAAATTAACAACAACAAGACGAATACAACAAAGGAAGAAAAGCAGTATTTTGAGGAAAGTCTTACACAGATGAATGCAAATTATACATCCATGTCCAATATAGTAAAGATGGAGTCTAAATTAACGGAGAATAAGGCGTTACTTGAAAGCATAAAGAAAGATATAGATAAGCCATTGGAGTATGGAGAAGAAAAATTAAATCTTCGTTTGTCAGAATTGGAAGCTGTATTACAACAATTAGATACGTATGATATTTCTACGTTAAAGTTTTCGTACGGTCATCTGAAATCAAAAGAGGATGTTCCAAATCCTGTATCAATTAAGGATAATTTAAATTCATCAATTTTGGAACTGGTTGTAAAGGATACATCCAAAATATCTAAAAAAGCTCTTAGTTGTGCAGATTATTATTATAAGAACTATGGAAAAAATGCAGATGATGAAAAAGGGAAAAATGTACAGTTGCTGGACGATTTTAACGTGACAGATTTGTTTTCAAATTGCAAAAGCATAATGACAGGGGATTCTTCACTTGTGAAAGATGGATTAAATACAGCATTGTATCAAAATTATTTGAAAGAATATTTTTCTTGTTACACAACAAAGAATAAGAAATTTAAAAAAACCCTTTTGGATTATGAACAGGAGTATGTTTTAGGTGGAGAAAACACAGATAAAAAGAATTTAGAAAAAATGGTAGATAAATTGTTATTGATAAGAATACCAATTAATTTTTCTTATGTTTTAACAGATACGCAAAAGAGAAATACTGCCTATGCTACAGCTTTGTCATTGGTAGGTTTTACTGGTCTGGAAGTGGTAGTTCGTGCTACACAAATGCTTATTTTAGCAACATGGGCATATGAAGAAAGTCTGGTAGATGTTGCAGCTGTAATGCAGGGGCATAAAATACCAATGATTAAGACGAAAGATACGTTTCAATTAAAGTATACGGATATAATTACAATTTCTAAAAAAAAGATACAGGAAAAAGCAGAACAGCTTGGGAAAAAAAGCAAAATCGGCGGAATGGGATATGATGAATATTTGCAGTTATTGCTACTGTTAGAAAAACAGGATAAAAAGATTTTTCGAACTATGGATTTAGTTGAGGAGAATGTTAGATTAAGACATAGTCCTTTGTTTTCACTTGAACATTGTATATACAGTGTTCAAGTGTCTTGTGATTACAGTATTCCTGCGAAGTTTGTGGCATTATCGTTTATGTCAGAGTGGGATTACAATGATAAGAAATGGAACTTTACAACAAAACAAGGCTATGCGTATTAATTGACACAAAGCAGCTTGAAATCATATAGAAAGGGAAATCTTGTAAAAAAACTTGATTGCATGAAAATGCTCTTCCAAATACATTTCAATAATTTTTTTAAGCAATGAAAGTATATTACCTCTCAAATGGGAGGGCATTTTCATGCAATCGATGGAAGGATGTAAGTTATGAAAAAAGATTGGAAAAAAGGGTCTGTTACAGTGGAAGCAGCGTTGTTGATACCGATACTGTTAAGTGTATTTATGGCTTTTTTGTATTTTTTTCAGGTAATCTGGATACAGGAAAAAGTCAATCAGGGATTATGGCAAACTGCTCATGAGATATCTCAATATGGTTATGTATATTTAGATTTACAAAAAACTGATGATAAAAAAACACAAGATGAGAGTGTTGAAAAAGCAACAGAAAAAGGAAACGCCGTAAACGCAATTGGCGAGAATAAAACTAGTACAGAAAATTCGAATTCTTCAAAAGAAGAGAACATTGCATCGAAATATATCAAAGGACTTTTAACTGGGACGCGTATGAAAAAGTATGTTTCTGATGATTTTCTGGATATGTCATCGATAGTAGGAGGATCAAGAGGAGTTACTTATTTTACTTCTGCTTTAAATAATGAGGAAAATATAACATTGCAGGCAACCTATGAGATGCAAAGCCCATTGTTTCGGATTGTTGCACCTAAAATGCGTTTTACACAACAATTAAACAGCAGAGTATTTTATGGAACGGAGAAAATAGGCCTAACGCCAGAGGAAGAAAGTGAAATTGTATATATTACTAAAAATTCAGAAAAATCAAAAGTATATCATGTACGACCAGATTGTAGTTATTTGAAACACAATATTTTACATAGCAAACTTTCAAAAATGAAAGACATAAGAAATATTTCAGGAGGAAAATATTATCCTTGTGAGAGATGTATTCGAAATCAAAAGATTTCGGGTGATCCAATTGTTTATTTCACGTTCGCAGGGAATCGGTATCACTTGATGGCGACTTGTAAATCTTTAGCTCCAGATGTAATCGCAAAAAGAAAGTCAGAATTGAAAGGATATCGAGCATGCACAAAATGTGGAGGAGAATAATGAAAAAAATTCTAAATGAAAGAGGAAGTATAACCGTTGAGATGACATTTATTTTTCCGATTGTTTTTTTTGTGTTAATTGCAATTTTGTATTTTAGTTTTTATATGATGGATAAAGCAAAAACACAGGCAAAAATTGATGAGTGTGCTTTGGAGCAGGCTATTTGCATGAAGCAGGGAATTGAACTTGAGCAGGACATAAATAAAAGAGATTTTTCAAATCATGAGTTATTTAAATTTTGGACATCAAATGATAAGCAGGAAAAGGCACTCAAAAAATATACGGAGAAAAAATTAGAAACAGCGCTATATATCGGAAAGGTAGTAGGAGTAACGGTAAATATAACAAAAACAGAAATAAAAATAAGTGCAAAGATAAAGATGAATATTGCACTTAGCAATGTAAAAGAGTATTTTACAAAAACCCCGCTTACATATGAGGTGAATGTATCGCAACAAATAGAAAATTCAAGTGAATTTGTGCGAATATATGAGGTGTTTAACGAATTTTTCGGTGGTGAAAATGGGGAAAATGTTACAAAAAAACAAATAGATAGTATAAAAGAAATAAAATGATGAAGGAGTGTTTCAGTATGTTTGATGTAGAAATTAAGCATGATATTTATAAAAATTATATGGTTGTTCATGGGGAACAACAGTCGGATTATATGGTAAAGATGTTGGATGGAAAACAAATCAATGGTTTTTTGAATTTGGAAGTAAGATCTTTAAATGAGAAATTTGAATATTATTATGATATAACAGGGATGGAAAATGTGCTACAAAAGAGTAGACGTGAAAAGTGGGATTATAGTTCCTATCGTCGTTTGATTACCCAATTATTGACGACGATTGGCAACAGTAAAAAATATATGCTTGTAGCGGAAAGGTTTGTGTTGATGCCTGAGTATATGTTTTGCTCGTTACAGGATGATTCTCTTAGTTTGTGTTATTCCTGGAATTACGAAAAGTCCATCAATATACAATTGACAGAGTTGTTTGCATATTTTCTAAATGAGGTAGATTATAAGGATCAGGCAGCAGTGGAACTGGCATATGCACTTTACGATGTGAGTCGGGAAGAAAATTGTACATTACAACGTTTATGGCAAGTGTTTTCAAGACAATCAGGCAATGATCTACAGGATGAAGAAACTGAGATAATTGTAGAAGAGGCAATGGAACTAGAAGAAAAACAAACAACGGATAGAGAACCTAAAATAGGTTTTTACATGGGAAAAAAGAAGGAAAAAGAAGAAAAGAAAGAGAAGGAAGATAGAAACAAGATAGGTTTTTCTTTTGAAAAGAAGAAAGAGAAGGATGCTGGGAAAAAGATTGGTTTTTCGGCAGAAAAGCAGGGGAATAAAGATAAGAAAAATAATTTAAAATTCTGGATGGAAAAACTATTTGGAAATAAAGAAAAAGAAGGTAATGGCAAAAAAAATATGAAGATAATTGAAAAAAAATCAAAAGTAATTACAAATCCAAAAGAGGTAACATCTTTACTTGAAAATCGTGAGAAAGAAGAACGTTTAAAATTGAATGCAGATGGGAAATCAGGTAATGTATATGCGAAAGATAATGAAATTGTTGTAAGAAAGCAAGTACTTAATGAAAAGAATAATATCAATTACATGAATATGGATAATAGGAAGAACCATGCAGGAGTGGCAGCAGAAGAAGTCGTAAAATATAATGACAGTGTCATTCAACCTCAGAAATTTCTACCGCCTAATTATATGGTGCATACAAATGGAGTGGGAAGATTTGAGGATTCACCGATTGATTATAATAAAACAACCGTGTGCAGGAAACCGATGCAATTATTGAAAAAAATGAATGCATGTTTTTTTGTTCCTAAACATACTGGTAGAGATGTGATTGTAGTAGATAATTATCCATTTTATGTTGGAAGGTTTCAAAAAGACACAAATCAATTTGTGAATGATACAAGCGTAAGCCGTATTCATTGCAAAGTTGAGGAAGCAGATGGGCATTATTATTTGACTGACTTGAATTCAACCAATGGTACTTATGTGAATTATAGTAAGATGAGAAAAAATGAAAAATATGAAATATTTGAAGGTGACAATATTATTGTTGCAGATGTGGAGTTTACGTTTACACTACGACAAGACGCCTTGGCTTTGGTAGGATAGAAAACTGGAAAAATTTGTATTGCAAGACCTTTTTATGTATAATTATTATGTACACATTATTATGAAACAGAGGGACAAAATAGGTAGTTGATAAGAAAATTATCAGAAAACAATGTTTAAGGGGGAGTAATATGAAGAAAAGAGCAACGGCATTTATGCTTACGTTTGTGATGGTAATATCACTTGTGTTCGGAGGCGTATCATTTTCAAATGTGGCAAGTGCGACTGAGACGGTTGATGGGGACAAAATTTATGAGGGGATGTTCACTTACAAAGTGGATGGCGATCACGCAGTTGTAATCAAAGCCATAGACGATCCGTGGGTTACGGAAATTACCGTGCCTGAAACGATTGAAGGATTACCGGTTACCAGCGTATCCGTTAGGGCATTTCAAGACCTTAGATATCTTAAAAAACTGACAATTCAGGCAAAGATTACATATCTTGGTGATGCTACAATCGCAGAAAGTAGCGCGATTGAAGAGGTAAATTTACCGGATACTATAGAAGATATGCACAATTCGGTTCGATTGAATCGAAGGTTGAAAAAAATTAATATTCCTAAAAATTTAAAGGTAATAGACAACTGTTTTTATGGACTTCCATCTTTGGAAGAAATTGAAATTCCTGAGGGTGTTGAGCGTATTGAGCGTTCGTTTATGTATTGCGATGCTCTTGAAAAGGTGACTATTCCAACAGGATGTTGTGTGAAATCCAGCAGTTTTAATAGTTGTCATTCCCTTTTGGCTATGGAATTTAAGGGGAATTCTGTGTATGAAGATGGATTGCAGGATTGTCCGCTTGTAACCGCATATTTACCGGGCAATAAGGATGAAGCAGAATTTAGCGAAGTGAAATTACAGGAAAAAGGTGTAGCATTAAAGATGGAAAGTGCACCGGATATGCATATGATATCAGGTACTGCGGATGGATATTTATACAAATTAAGTCCGGATGAAAGTCTTTGTATTCTGACAGGTACAGAGAATGTGGCACCTCAGAATGTAACGGTACCGAAAACTGTGGATGGACATAAGGTGACACATCTTGCGGCAGGAATTTTTACCTGGCTTGGCCATCGTTTGGAAACTGCAGTTATCGAGGCAGAAATAACGGAACTGCCAGCGTATTGTTTTGATGGTTGTTTTGAACTTTATTCCCTTACTTTACCGGAGGGATTAACCACATTAAAGAAACTTTCTGTCAGGGATAATCCAAAGCTTACCACTTTGGCGATTCCGGATAGTGTAATAAAGATTGAAGAAGAAGTATTTGATCACATGGAGAAATCTCTTACGATTTGCACATCTTCCGGTACATTTATGGAGAGTTATGCAAGAGAAAGAGGTATGAAATATTCCATTGACGGAGTTGTATATGGTGGAGAAGCATCTGTATTGATTGATGGTGTATATTATCTTCAGGAAAGCGACGGCTCACTCACTGTTACTGGATTTGCGAAACGTGTTGATCCGAATGTAGAGGAAGAGACTATTATCATTCCGGAAATGGTAGATGGAGCACCTGTGAAGAAAATTAGAGCAATGGGCTTTCAAAGTGGATATTTTGACCATAACGATAATGATGGTGCATCAATTAAGAACTTGATTATTCAGGCTGGAATTGAAGAAATACCAGCCTGGTGTTTTGGAGGATTAAAATTAAAGAGTGTGGTTTTACCTTCTACAGTGAGAAGGATAGCTCAGGATGCATTTAATCATAATGATTCCATAGAGTCAATCTCTTTGAGTGAAGGGCTTGAAAGTATTGGGGAAGGTGCATTTTATTATCTTCCAAGATTAAAATCCATTGCGATACCTTCTACGGTGACGTTTATTGATCAAAAGGCGTTTGAATCATGTATCCGACTTTCCAGTGTTTATATTCCTGCTGAAGTGAAGATGGATTCCACAACTTTTGGAGAAAAAAACGGATATCGATTGTTCCATGAGGATACGTTCTTAATTATCAGTGCACCGGCAGGTTCAAGCGCAATCGAATATGCGAAAGCGAATAATATAAAATATGCCGAGATTAGCGAGGATAAAGCCAGAACTTCTGATAATCAGGACATTAAAGCGGAAGTTACGGATAAGGTTATCGATGAATTTGACGAAGGACAGATGCTTGAAATTCAGAGCGACAAATACGATATTACCTTTGATGAAAAAGCTACAGAAATTATTGAAAATTCTCATGGTGATGACAGTGTGCTTTTGAATTTTGAGGAATTGTCAGAAGAACAGGCTAAAAATGAGAATGCAATATCAGATGAAGTTGCGAAAGAGATATACGATAATGACGGTTATATCGTAGAACTTGAGCTGGAAAGAGATAACGAAAAGAAAGACGATATTATTTTCTCGACTGCAAATAATACAGATAAACAGTCTACTGTAGATAATAATACATCCAAAACAGATAATAAAACATCTTCGGAAACAGATAATAATAAAGATACGCAAACGACAGAAAACAAAGATGGTGAAAAAGAGAATGTACAAGATGGCACATCTTCGGAAACATCAACCACAGATGAAAATACGACCTCGAAAACGGAAGAAAATAAGGTTTCAGATGAAACAAATAATCAGGGAAGTGTAGAGGTTGAAATTAAAATCGATAAACCTGAGGATACGGATGAAGAAACCTGGGAGGTAGAGGAAGTTGTAGTTGAACATATCGACGATAGTGGAAAGGTAGAAGAAGTTCCTTGTACAGTGGACTCAGTAGATGATACGGTTACTTTTGAAACGACACATTTTTCAAAATATGCGATTAAACCGAAATTTGTGAAAGTAAAAAAGAATAAACAGGAAATTTCGGGATTTTCCACATATAAAAAGACGGTATGCGATAAGGCATTTTCTTTGGACAACCATGCCAGAACAAAAGTGACATATGAGTTAAAATCCGGAGACAGTGTCAGTGTTACGAAAAATGGAAAAGTAACAATTAAAAAGACGGGAACTTCAAAAATTGTAGCAATGGCTGTTTCGGCATATGGATATTTGGCTGCAAAAAAGACCATTACCATTAAAGTGGCTGAGCCAAAGACAATCGCTTTAAAGAGTGTAAAGAAAAACGGAAGGGGTAGTGTATTACTAACATGGAAAAAGGCGTCAAATGTAACCGGATATACCATCAGGTATTCAACTGTGAAATCTATGAAAGGCGCTAAGACAATTACAATAAAGAAAGCATCTGCCACAAAACAGGTGATAAAGAATCTTTTTAGTAAGAAAAAGTATTATTTCCAGATACAGACGTATAAAACATTGAATAAAAAGACCTATCGTTCCGGCTGGTCGAAGGCTGGTAGCTGTGTAATCAGGTAATTTTCAGAGTAACATGATTTTATTTATGTAATAGGAAATTGCGATGCAATTTCCTATTACATAATAACGCTCCGCGAGGATGCGCAGACCGCGGAGATGGAGTTAATTGCTGCGCAATACCGCGGTCGCGCTAGAGTTTTGCAAGCAAA
>CADBNB010000313.1 GCA_902795895.1 uncultured Lachnospiraceae bacterium
CAAAGACACCAAAGCCGGCAACAGCGACACCAAAGCCAACAAAGACGCCAAGACCAGCAACAGCGACACCAACAGTAAAACCAACAAGAACACCAAAGCCGGCAACGGCAACACCAAAGCCAACAAAGACACCAAGACCGGCAACAGCGACACCAACAGTAAAACCAACAAAGACGCCAAGACCGGCAACAGCAACCCCACAACCAACCAATACACCAGAACCTGTGATTACTGAAGAATTATCATCAGATTGGGAGTATTATACATCAGGTAAATACGTTTATATTTATTGCTATTCTGGAGACGAAAAAGAATTGTTAGTTAAAAATGCGTATTTAGTTGATGGAAAGGGATATAAAACAGTTATTCCTTCAACTAAAGATGAATATTTGCTTTTAGCAGAAAATAGTCAGGTTGAAGTTGTAACTTTTGAGGATGGCGTTACATTTCAGAATAATTGTATGTATCAGACTTTTAAGGGGTGTTCATCGATTAAGACGGTAAATAACATTCCGAATACTGTTACAAATATGAATCAAACTTTCTTTGGTTGTACGTCCATGGTTATACCACCGGTTATTCCAGAAAATGTTTGGTGTGCAAGTGATTGCTTTGGCCAATGTACATCTCTTACAAAGACTGCGAATCATCCTGACTCATTATCAGATACAAGTTGTATGTATGAAGGTTGTGTAAACTTGAAGGAAATAGATACATGCATTCCTGAAAATGTTACAAGATGTAGTTATATGTTTAGAAATATTCCAAATTTACAGGCAACGATTGAATTTAAAGCAATATTTGAACCAGAATCAATTGAGGATTTAATTATTTATGGAGGTGTATTTGAGGAAAAGAATTTGACTACGTTATTTAGTGAATCTGCCACAAGTGACGATGCGTATATCAGACTTGTGGATTATACAGCTGGACCTCAAATTACTTGTATTGTTAAAGAGGCATTAGAAAACGGAACACATATTGAATTAGGACCTGTTAAGAATCCATGTGGACCATTGGAAGGTGAATATACATTAGATGATGAAAATAAAACAATCACTTTTAGTTTGTTATCAGCTGATATTTATTGTGCTGTTATTTACGACAAATATGTAGTTGATGGTATTGTATATGATACAGTTTTGAAGTCAAGAGCTGAACAGCAAGAAAGCATTTTTGATGTTTGTAAATATTATACTGGTTCTTCGTTTAGTAACTTGAATTATGCATATATATGTGAGAATGTTGAAATGGACAATGTGGACTATTTATTTGCAAACTGCGATAATTTATGCGCTGCAAGTGTTTGTTGTAAAAATGTAAAAACGATGAGCTATACATTTTATAATTGTAGTAGTTTTTTTAGAATTGATAATATGCCAGAGGGTGTTATACAAATGAATCATACATTTGAAAGATGTAAACAGTTGAAAGAAGTGGTGGGATGGAAATTCCCTAATACTGTAGAAAGAATGGATTATTGCTTTTTCTGTTGTGATTCTTTGGAATTGTTTGATTGCAAACTACCTGAGAATTTGATATCAAATGAAGGTATGTTTGATATGTGTGATAATTTAAAAAATTATAATATTAATTTCCGTTAAATAGTTTTGAATGTAAAGAAGTCGTATAACTCGTAACATTGCTGTTATGAGTTATACGACATTTTTTATGTAAGGAGATGGAGTTAATTGCTGCGCAATACCGCGGTCGCGCTAGAGTTTTGCAAGCAAAACTCTTTTTTAATGTGAAAAATCACTTGCCAAAGAGTGGGGGAATTAGGTAAAATAGTATATGGTTGTAATATATTAATAATCTTTTGAATTTATTGAAAAAAGACTTTTAGATATTATGACAGAGAGGAGTAATAAAACGAAATATTTGTCATAGAGTGATTGTTTTATGAGCGAAAGCGGACAAATTTTCATATACACGGGAGGGAAAACAACACATGACACTTAGAAAAAAAGTACTAACATGTAGTATGCTTATTGTAATGGGTATTGCAGTAGTGATTGGAAATATTACCTGGCTATCTGCACAGAAGAAAACTGCCAATCTTATGCTTATCGAAGCATCGGTAAGTAAATCGGGAGTAATCAGCGAGTGGGATAGTACTTACCATCACAACGAAGCGTATTATGCGTATTTGGGAGATAGTGTGGCATATTGTCTGAATTATTCATTGAAGGCAAGCGGAGGACAGTCTATGACCGGTTCATCCACACCGACAATTAACCTGACGGATAAGAAGAAAAAGCAGATTTTACTTGCTTTGTATTTTGGCTATTCTAATACTAAGAATAGTAGTCCTAATAAAACGCAGAAAAACCAATACATAGCGACTCAGGCGGTTATTTGGAATATTACAAAAGGATTGCTTGGTAGTTCGGATGGTAATCATGCAGCGAAAAAACTTTGTAAGACTGCACCGGATGGAGATGCTTCTTACAGTTATTATGAACAGGTTCGTGATAAGGTGTTAGCTTCATATAACAATGATAAACCAAGCTTTGCCAAAAAGGAAAAAGCAAAATCAAATACCTTTATTTTGGAATGGAATGAGAAAAAAGAACGTTTTGAGACAGTACTTCATGATGATAAAGGTATGCTTGACAACTATTCGTTATCGTTAAGCGGGTATAAGACAGAGAAGAAAGGTTCAGATATTGTTATTTATACGAAAAAGGCAATTAGTGGTACAAAGACTGCATCTTTAAAGTCAAATAGTAATATTGTTTCTGTAGAGGATTCATCCACTACATATTGGACAAATAATACAAAAGGTTATCAGGATTTCGCTGGTGGAAAGCCTGATACAACCAGATACACCTATTATTTTAAAGTTAAGACAAATGAATTGTCGAAGGAAGAATTTATTCCAATCAATACCTTGGAACAGGATGATATTGTAAAAATTGAAATTGAAAAGCACGGTGAGATGCTGACTGCCTATGAGGATAATCAGTTTAAGTACGAAATCAGAGGATTAGCAGGAGCTGAGTTTGAAATTTCTGCTGCAAATGACATTACATACAAAGATAATTTGATTTACAGTAAAGATCAGGTGGTAGAAAAGATTGTATCTGATGAAAATGGTCATGCGGTATCAGGAGATTTATGTCCGGGAGAATATATTGTAAAAGAAGTTTTAGCACCGGAAGGTTTTGTATTGAATCAGACGCCACTATCTGTGACTTTGGAAAAAGGTCAAAAGAAAACATTAGATGTATCCAATGACAGAAAGAAAGTATCCATGTCAATCGAAAAGACAGATTCTATCAAGCATTGTCCACTAGAGGGAGCTAAGTTTAGTTTATATGCAGAAAATGACATTGAAAACTGTCAGGGTGACGTTATTGTAAAGGCAGGAACACTTATTGAAGAGGCAACATCAGGTAGCGACGGAAATCTTACATTTACAAAGGACTATCCAATTGAGACTTATGTGGTAAGAGAAACAAAAGCACCAAATGGTTATGATAAGTGTGAGGATGAGATTATTTTTGATGCGACGAAACAGACAGAAGAGGGTGCCGTGATTGCTATGAAAGAGGCATTTGGTAACTGTCCGGTTGCAGAACTTACAATTTATAAAGTTGGTGAAGTACTGATTGATGTTGAAAGTATGAAAAATCCTGATGTGATACATCGTTTCATTTATTCCGAAGAAAGCTTGGAAGGAATAACATTTGATGTGTTTGCAGGAGAAGATATTTCATACTTGCAGGGGACTAAGAACACAACCATAGAAAAAGGAACAAAAGTGGGAACAGTAACTACAGATAAGGATGGAAAGGCAAAACTTGAAAATTTACCTTTAGGAACTTACTTAGTGAAGGAAACAACAACACTTCCTGGATATGTGTTAGATACAGAAGAAAAGAAAGTGAAACTTGATAATGCAAATGAAAATGCAGAAGTTGAAACAGAATCTTTGAAAGTATTAAACAAAAAGCAGCGAGTAAATATTTCCGTGACAAAGGCAAGTGAAACAGATCAGACACCACTTTCTGGTGCAGTGTTTGGATTGTATTCGAAAAAGGATATTGTTTCAAACGACGGAAAAGTTTTAGTAAAAGCAGATGAATTGATTGAAAATGCTACTACAGGAGTGGATGGTAAATGTCAGTTTACGGATACATTGCCAAACGGAGAGTATTATGTGATTGAAGAAAAAGCACCTGCAGGGTATGTAAATGGTTCGCAGAGATTTGATATTTCTGCAGAGTTTAGCCAGTCTGCCGGCGAGGTAATGAACTTTACTAATCAGGTGACAAATGCACCGATTATTGTAGATTTCACAAAGACGGATATTACCGGGGAAAATGAAATCGTCGGAGCAAAATTAAGTGTTATTGACAGTAAGAAGAAGGTAGTGGAAACCTGGATTTCTGAGGAAACACCTCATAGAATTGTGGGATTACCGGCAGGAATCTATACTCTTCGTGAAGAGATGGCACCATTTGGTTATACACTTGCTAACGATATTAAGTTTACCGTGACTGAGACTGCACAGGTGCAACATTGTGCCATGAAAGATGAGCAGGTGAAAGGTCAGATTGTGATTTATAAAACGGACGAAACTGGGAAACTGATGTTAAAGGGAGCTGAGTTTACTGTAACCAATGATGATGGCGAGGTAGTTGATGTGTTTACATCAGATAAGAATGGTGAAGCAAAATCGAAATTGTTACCTGCTGCCAAGTTTGAAAATGGTGTATATCAGTCAGATATCGTTTATCATGTACAGGAGACAAAAGCACCTAAGGGATATATATTAAACGAAAGCATTTATGACTTGACATTTGCTTATAAAGATGATAAAACACCAGTGATTGTACAAATGGCGACCATTAAAAATAGAGCAGAAGAAGTAGTTGTAGATGAGACCATGCCAAATGCACCTGCGATAAATAATCGTAGCAATACAAGTAGCAAGTCATCACAAAAAATAAGCGCTGGAGGAAGTCAGACTGCATATGGTCCTGTAAAATATGGTAAGGTTAATACAGGTGATGAAACAAATATTAGAAATTGGATTGCTATTGCAGCTTGTGCGTTATTGGGAATGTCATTCGTTACAATTGGTGCAATTAAAGATGGAAGAAGAGGAAAGAAACATGAGTAGTGAAGAAAAAAATGAAAATGAAGGTAAAGGTTTTTCAAAACAGACGATTTTGAATATGAGTTTGTTTATTGTGGTTTGTTTTTTAGTAATTTGTTATGTTAAGGTGAATTCGGATATGAACCGTGCAGAACAGTATTCTAAGGTGAATTCTACAAAAGTGCCAGAGTATACATTTGCTCCGATGGAGCCTGAGTCGGAAGAATTTGATGAGTACGAGGATGATACAGAACAGGTGGTTGAAAATGAAGATGTGCCAATGGCAAAGCCTGTTGTTAAAGATGAGAAAAAAACGGAGAATAAGCCAACCACCACGGAAAGTAAGAGTACTACCAAGAATAACTCAAATACAGTTGAGTTGAATGAGGGCTCTGTGCCAAATGCAAATGCATCAACGAATTCGAATAGTACACAAACGAAAAAACAGACAAATACAAACGTATCAAAACCAACGGTGACAAGTAAGCCTGTTAAGCAGACTACGGCGGCGCCTAAGGCTACTTCAAAGCCTAAAAAACAACCGACAAAGAAACCAACGGTTACTTCCGCACCTGTTACAAATAACGAACCAGCGGAAGGTAGCGATACAGTAGTGTCGTCGGATGAAGATGAATAATGATGTAATA
>CADBNB010000314.1 GCA_902795895.1 uncultured Lachnospiraceae bacterium
ACAGAATCCAAATGCAACAACAGCTCCTACGGCTACAGGTGCTGCAACAACAGCTCCTACAACTACTCCAGTTGCTACAGCTACCCCAGCTACAGAAGTATCAACAAATTCAGCAATTTCTGCTGTTGCTCAGTCTGGTAGAAATAAAATTACTGTAAGTGGTTCTGCATTATCAGCTTCTGCAGCAGATTATACATTGAAAAAAGGAACAATCAATGTTGCTATTGATACTGTTAAAGTAAGCTCAGATAAGAAAACAGCTGAATTAACAAGCTCATCATCAATACTTACAGAAGGTGATTATTCTGTTGCAGTTGGAACAGGTAGTGCAATTGCATTCAAAGTAGTTGCAGAAAAAGCTACTAAAATTGAAGCTTCAGACTTTTTAGTACTTGATGCAGATTCAACTACATCAGGAAAGATTTCATTTAAAGTTCTTAATCAGTTTGGTGAAATGATGACAGCTAATACAAGTGCTACATGTACATTAGGTACTGTTAATGCATTAAATCAGCCAACGACAAGTGCTAATGGTGTTGTGTCAGTAACAGGTATGACTGGTGTAAACGCTGGTATCACTAAAGGAACAATTGTAATTGTTGATACCAAAACAGGTATTTGCCTTAAAAAAACAGTTACTGTTGGTGCTCAAGCTTCATTAAGTAAGGTTGAAATTGCAGGATTATATCAGTATTATACTAATGCTAAAAAAGCAACAAAAATTGATTACATTACAACTGATGCTACAATTAGTGAATATGCTGTATTATTGAAAGCATATGACCAATATGGTAATGCAATTTCAAGTACAACAGTATTTGACAGTAACACAACATTAACCCCAGCTGGAAATGCAGGTTTAGGTGTTGCCCCAGCAACTGCTGACGGATATGTAGGTGATGATACATATATTGCTATTCCTTTAACTGCAACAACATTACTTGCAGGTTCTTCAACAATTAACATTGTAGGAAATAGTATTGGTGCTTTGGGAGTATTTACAGTAAATGTTAAGAAACCAGTATCAGTTGCAACATTGAAGATTTCACCAGCAGACACATTATATAATAAAACAAAAGGTAAACTTTCATATACTGCTGTTGATACAGAAGGAAATGCAGTAACAGATTATTATACATTAAAGAATTTAGGAACAGGTATTTTCTCTGGAGCAGCTGGAACATTTACTTGGGAAAGAGCCAAAGATGGTTCTGCTGAATTATACTACGAACCATCGGTTACCGATTTGCCATCTTCAGAAAATGCAACACAGACAGTATACTTACAAACAGTACTTCCTTCAGGAAATGTTGATTTAGCATACTTAACTGTTGCTAATGAAAAAATTGCTAAGGCAATCGTAGGACTTGATGCAGATGTAGCTTTGGCAACAATTAAATCTAATGGTAAGATTTCTTTAAAAGCTGAAAACTTCAAAATTCAGGATCAGTATGGAAATATCTTGACAGATGCAGAGGTTGCTAATTTACAGCCATATATTGGAGTGGCAACAACAGGTAACACTAATACAGGATTTGATTTTAGCTGTGATGATACAACAGTTAATGGTGCAACTACAAATTTATCTACAGCTGACACCTTTGCATATGCACAAGCATTAACTGCATCTACTGAAATTGTTAGTATTAAAGCAGCTTCTGTTGCAGGTGTTTCAAAACTTAAATTTATCTTAAGTAAAACAGGAACAGCAGGTGGTGATATCACAGGAAGTGATAAGACAATCTCAATTCAAAGTGTTGGTGTTGAAGAAGTAACAGACTTTGTTGTTAAGGATGTAAAACAACTATATATTGAAGATGCTCCAACTGAAACAGCAACAGCAGCTACAGCAACATTAGAAGTTGTTGGTAGCTATGCAGGTGTAAATGTTGCATTAACACCAAATGATTATACAGTAATTGGAACTTCTGATTATTTCGAAGTAAACTCTGAAACTGGTAAAATTACAGCTGCTACTAATGAGGTTGGTGCTCATGCAAAAACTATCTACTCAGATACAGCAAAGACTGTTTTAGGAAGTAAAACAGAAACTATTGAAGTAGTATTGAAGAATCAGGCTGGTACAAGTGTTAAGAAGAATATTACTGTTTCTTCTGTTGCACCAAAGGTTGCATCTGTTAAGTTGACTACTGCAGGTACATTTGTTGCCTCAGGTTCTAAGGGTTCAACTGTTAGCGTAGAAACTTTAAATGGATTATTAACAAAGACAGATCAATATGGTAATTCAAGAAGTGAAACTCCAAGAGTTACATATACAAATATTCCTTCTTCATTATCTGTAAACAACAATAATACAACATCAGCTTCATTAGTATTAGATAACACAGCTGGTACAGCAAATGCAGGTGTATATACAGTTGATGTAACATTCACTTATGGAAGCGGTGTTACATATACAGATACTTTAGTTGTAACAGTTAACCCTGCATTAACAACTATGACTTCAACTGTTACACAAGGAGTTGCAAGTGCAACAGAAAAATTAACATTAACATTTGGTATAGCTGAAGAGCAAACAATAGGAGCTGGTAGTATCACAGTAACAGTTGGTGGTGTTACAAAAACTGTTGCACTTACAGACGACTGGTTAGCTGCTGAAGTAGCTGGAGCAGTAGCCTCAGCATTTGGTAGTTCTGTAGAGGGTTATACTGCTACTGCAGATGGTGCAGTTGTAACATTTACAAGCTCAACTGCAAATACAGATGTTACAGATTTAACAGCATCATTTACTGATACTGATAGTACAAATGCAACAATGGCTTCACCTGTTCTCACACAAGGTAAGGCAGGTGTTACTGAAAAATTAGTTTTAACATTTACAGCTGCAACTGGAGCTGGTGATATCACAGTAACAGTTGGTGGTGTTACAAAAACTGTTGCACTTACAGCCGGCATGACAGCTGATGCAGTAGCTACAGCAGTAGCCTCAGCATTTGGTAGTGAGGTAGCTAGTTATGGTGCTGCTTCTCCAGATGGTGCAAATGTAACATTTACAAGCACAACTGCAAATACAGATGTTCCAGATTTAACAGCAAGTCTTTCATAATTAGAGACATAAATATATCTATTATAAAATCTAAAAAATAGAACTTTTAAAAGAGACTGTCAAAGTAACAAGTACGATTTTGAGTTACTTTGCGGTCTCTTTGTTTGTGTAAAAACAAATTAAGCTACTACGGTCAGTTTTTACTTCAAGTTTATCTAAATTCACGGAAAACTTGATTTCACGATACATAGAAAGTCAAAATTATTATTTTGTATTTATCTATGAGCTTTGTGACGTGATTTTCTATTGCAAAACTCTAGCGCGAGCGCGGTATTGCGCAGCAATTAACTCCATCTCCGCGGTCTGCGCATCCTCGCGGAGCGTGAATTGAAAAAGCATCGTCACAGACGATGCTTTTTCAATTCACGCTCCATATTTTCCGGATTCATGGCACTGCTAAGAGCTGTCAGCTCATCAATCACACCCAAACGGTAAAGCTGTAACAAGCTCTTGTCCATATTTATCATACCAAGCTCTCCACTGGTTGCGATCGTTGCATTAATCTGATGCACTTTACCGTCACGAATCAATGTCTGTATCGCTTTATTGGCATGCATTATCTCGAAGGCAGGAACCAGATTTCCATCCTTGCTCACAAGAAGCTGTTGGGAAACAACTGACTGCAAGACCATGGCAAGCTGCACACGGATTTGCTGTTGCTGGTCAGCCGGGAATACATCAATGATTCGGTCGATGGTATTTGCCGCCCCCATGGTATGAAGGGTAGACAATACCAAATGCCCGGTTTCTGCTGCCGTCATGGCAATTTCCATAGTTTCCAAGTCGCGCATTTCTCCAATCAGGATAACATCCGGTGCTTCACGCAAAGACGCCTTCAATGCTTTGTTATAATTCACACAGTCAAGACCAATCTCACGCTGACTCACAATACTTTTTTTATGGCAATGCAAGTATTCGATAGGATCCTCCAACGTCAAAATGTGACAATTTCGGTTGCGGTTAATGTAATCGATAATGTAGGCAAGAGTGGTACTTTTTCCACTTCCTGCAGGTCCCGTCACCAAGATAAGTCCCTTCTTCTTGTCCCCAAGTTCCAAAATCTGCTGAGGAACTCCCATCGTTGTCACATCCGGCAGTTCAAAATTTACTACACGTAAAACCGCACTCCAGCTTCCTCTCTGCTTGTACACATTGGCACGGAAACGTCCTACTTTCGACAGAGAAATAGAAAAATCATCATCCCCCTGTTCTCGAAACTCTACATCTCTATGTCCCAATTCATACATTTTATCAACGTACGTTTCCATAATGGAAGGCGTAAGAACATCATCATTTTCCCGTTCAATAAATCCATCAATTTTAAATGACACCGCCTGCCCTGTGACAAAAAAAATGTCCGAGGCAGACTTTTTCACTGCCAATGCAAGTATTTCCTCCAATGTCATAACCATTCCCTCTTTTCCGTCCAAATATCAATTCTCCCATTTTCAAACTAGCCTGTTCCATGTTTCATAGAATTTCAAACATTTCTGTTTTACATCCCCCATGTATAGTCTATCTTTAGCCATACCTTTCCAAACATTCTATTCATCAAAAGTTACATTACCATCCCAAAGTTCTACCGTATCATCCAGTTCATACGTACCTGCATAAGTCTGTGTCATATTCCACTTGGAAATGTCAAAGCTTCGGTCACTAAATAGTGAAAGTTCCACATTTAAATAACTGTCATTTCGCACAAAAAATTCATAGCTTATGGTACCGATTTTCTTTTTCTCACCTGAAGAAAAAATAGCATTTTCATCTAATTTTACATTCACATTTTCCATGCCTTTAATTGCTTCTTCTTTGCCTGCTTCCAAGCCCACAATATTTTCCTCAAGGGTTGCTAAATCTGACTCTTTGATGATATTTGAAATGTATAAAAGACTATACTCTGCCTTTTGGTCCGCTTCATAATACTCCTTTACGGATGTTGCCGTCTTTTCTGCCAGTTTCACCTCATTTGCAGAGGCTCCCACAGAAAGAATGGCAAATACCGACAAAACAAACACTACCAAAATAACTAAAACGGATGGGGTTCCCACATTTAAAATCAGACCTTTATTCTCTCTCATACGCTGTCACCTTTCTTCAAATCCGAGAAGGACAATTCGAATAATTTCACATGATTTTCTTTGTGCAAAAGGGACGGATATCCATTTAAACAATAAGAATACATTTCGTAATTTGCAATTTTCTGTCCCTGAATTTCCTCCTCATAAGGAATAATGATTATGCTGTATTCCCCAGACTTGTTCACTGTGTTCCAATCTTTATCGTAATTTAGCACATACACAGCCACTTCCCCATCGCACTGTTTGTCATGAAAATCACTGATTTCATATGTACCATCCTGATGTTTTTTTATATCTGCCCACTTGGTAGTGGCTCCGATTTCACTTAATGCATCTTCAAAGGATGATGCAGATTTTACCGTTTCAGCCACCGTCTCCGACAGAAGAACCGCCTTTCCTTTATCTCGCGCCTTCATTTGCATAGCGTTTGCCCCTAAAAACATCTCCAAAATAAATACACATAACACAGAAAATATTCCAATGCTGGTAATCAGCTCTAACATCGGTAATCCGCCGATTTTTGTTCCTTTTGTCCTTTTTTTCATTTCTAACACCCCAGTCTTATTTCTCACTTCGAAGAGAAATCGTCATACTATCTGCCTGTTCTCCGTCAACCGCCACCAATTTCACACGATTTTTTTCAAGCTGAACTTTAAAATCATCTAAACTTAATACGTCAAAGCCGTCTGCCAGCTTGTATTCCAGACCATCTTCATGAAATAATTCCATCAGTTTTCCGTCGTAACAATATATCATGGTGGTATAACTTCCACTGTCTAACTCCTCTTTCAGACATAAAGTTTCCGTACCATTTTCATCAGCTACATAAATCTTTCCTGCCTCATCATACTGTCTGATTTTTGATGCTACATAAGACAGAGAAGTTCGCAGGCGAAAATTTTGAGCATTATTTTCCACAATATTTTTATATACGTGAACGCCAACATTCATCAAAGTCAGCGAACCGATAATGAAAATACACAACAACGCCAAAATACAGGCGTAATTAGAAATCCATTGATTGTGTCTTTTCCTCATACTTTTTCCTCCCCACTATATCATTCACTTTCTCTCATAAACCTCGATATTTGGCATTACGTTTGCGCCAAAGACTTCATAATCCACAAAATACTTGTCATGATTGTAATCCAGACCATAATTTTCCTCCAGATAATCGATTTCCTCCGGATATTTTCCTTCAATGGAATAACACTGAACTACCGCTCTTCTTGCGGATTGACGAAGCAGCTCGATACTTTGCATATTACTGATATGATTAAAATACAATGCTGCACTTCCCGCACTGACTAACACTACCACAAACAGTGTCACAGGAAATAAAATTTCCCGAAACCAGCTTTTCGGTACCACTTTTGATGCCTGTTTTAAATTCTTCATCGTTTATTTCCCTCCAGACTTTTTCATTAACCAATTGAGGTGATAATGCTAACCATTGGGAACATAACTGAAATCAGCACGCCACCTACAATAATAGAAAGCGACAACACAAGTGCTGTTTCCAGTTTCGTACAAAACTGTCCCATATGATTTTCAATCTTATCGTCGTATTGCTGGCTGATATCCCCCAACACATCATCCAAAAGTCCGGATTTTTCTGCCACAGAAACCATTCTTCCCTGCATACCTGTCAAAATATTTTCATCACGAAGGGCATTTGAAAACGTTTCTTCCTTTGACATTTTTTCTATACAATTTTCCACCTGCTTTTCAACCACAGGATGCTCAACTATTTTTTTAGATAACGCCATAGCTTCCTGTGCATCCATTCCGCTGGAAATCATCACATCCATAGAAGAAACGAAACGTCCTACTGCCAACAATCTGGCTGTTTTCTTTGTCATGAAAAACTTACATACAAAGCCTTTCAACGCTTTCTTTCCGCCCTGGGTATGATACACACCATAAAGCACCAAGCCAATCACTAACACAACCACCGCAAATATTGCAACAACTTTTCCGGCTAACATACCAAAATTCATAAGTTTACTGCTTGTAGATGCCGCCTCCACATTTAAATTCACGAAAACATTTTCAAACATCGGTAAAATCTTTGTCACAAGAGCAACCAAAATAACTGCAATCATAAGAAACATCATAGTTGGATAGGCAATAACATTTCGAATACTTTCCTTTATGATACTGTCTCTGGAATAATACTGCTCCATAGAACGCATAACGTCCTCAAGCTTTCCACTCTCCTCGCCAATGCGCACCATATTGACCAAATACTCTGGAAATGCATCTGTTTTCTTTAATGCTCCATGAAAACTTCCGTTTTGATCCAAACGATCTTTTATATTTTCTAAAATATGTTTTGTACTTTCATCCTCCATCTCTTTCTCAAGCATATCCATGCCTTCTGCCAGCCCGATACCACTTTTTAACATGATAGCCACCTGACTGCAAAATCCTGATATTTCTTCCGAATCAAATTTTTTACTCTTTGCCATCTCAATTCCTCCTCTACAGTTTAATGTACTCTCTGAAGCTACTTTATACCATAATTTCGGCTATATTTTCCTTGGATTTTCTCCATTTCCTCGTCGTACACACCGTGTACGCACTGCGGGAATGTCGT
>CADBNB010000315.1 GCA_902795895.1 uncultured Lachnospiraceae bacterium
AAGATGTTTTAGATTATCATGAAGAAAAAGTAAAAAAAGCCTACCCTGCATATTTTGATACTTATGAGCATATGGAAGAACTTCGTGAGTATTTAAATTCAATCCCTAATTTGTTCTGTGTTGGAAGAAATGGTCAGCATAGATATAATAATTTAGATCATTCCATGTGTACTTCTTTTGAGACAGTAAAGAATATTTTATCTGGTGAGAAAGATAAGAGTAATATTTGGAATGTAAATACAGAAAAAGAATATCATGAAAGTGATAGATCGGATAAATAATTATTAAAAGCTAACAATCCAATTTGATATGTATCCTGTTTAATGGAATGAACGGTAAATAAGGAACATGTCAAGCTGGAAAGTTAGCTTTTTTGGGTGATTGACAAATTGAAAATTCCGATGCAATTGTTTCGTCATATCCATATTGTTTGTTTAATAGGGATTAAGTGTTAAAAAATACAGTAATGAGATAATTTGAGTTGTTTTGTTTATATTGTGAAAAAAATATTGCAAAAAAATGGAAAAAATGAGACAATAATTATAGTGGACATTTTAGTAGAGTGGGGGATATTGTAAAATTAAGTTTTAATGAATGATAAAAAGGGGGGAACGGTGTGACTACAAAAGATATTGAACGTTTTTATAATCAATACAAAAACAGTAAAAGTGCCATACAAAAGATGGAACACCGTTTATTAAGAGAATCTTATTCTTACGAAAAATGGAAGGACTATCTTACAAATAAGTCGTCTTCTACCAGACACTTATTTGAGGAAAATGAAAAGGGAATTCATGATGTAATTGATGAATTAAAACGAAATTATGGAGGATTGACACCTGAAGAAGCTGCTGAAAAAATACCGCAGGACATTGCAGAGATGTTTTTAACTCATGTAGATTTTTTTCTTGATGAAGGATTTCGTGATTATGAGGTTACAGTAAGCGTATTAGATGTGATTATTCCATATTTTCAAGGGGTGAATGATAAAGACCGATTATTTGATTGTTATTATTTTAGAGCAATTCAAATTATGGAAATGTATGAGTTTGAAGAAGTAGACCGGTACTTTGATATGGCATTGGAAATTTTTGATTCTCCAAAAAAGACGAAGGTAATATATCGAAAGGCAAGAGTGCTTTATTTGTACTATTTCCGTTTGTTTATCAGAGTTTTTGCGCAGGATATAAAGTCGCAAGATGTTGAAAAAAAATGGAAGGATGCCATGGAAGTTTGGACGGCTCCAGAAGTTGCAGAAATATTTACAAAGAAAAAGCAAGATGGTATGGTAGTGATTTTAAAAGCTCTTGCTGCAGCTAAATTAAATATAAATTTAATGCTTGGTAAAAATGAGAATGTATTTTTATTTGATATTGTAAAAGAAGAGTTTCTACAACAAAAAGAACAGGTTCAAAACGAAATTAAAGTGGATAGCAGAGTGTATCTAGCTTATTACAAATATTTGTATTGTAACGGATTGCTAGACGAAAAAGAATACCAAAAAAAGATATACGATAAATATGAGGAAGAAAAAAATAAAAATATAATGTGCATGGATTATGGATTGACAGATGTAGCTGCATTGTTTGATGACGAAACGACAGATGATGCATTTGCAGTAGAAAAGATTTCATATATGAATCCATCTTATACATACATATATCATATTTTATCAGAGATGATGTCTATTTCTCAGGAACCAAGACAACAGATGGAGTTATTTAACGAATTACAACGATACTATACTGGTTCGCCGGTAATATATGGCGATTTCATGCAGGATTATTGTATTATTCTATTGATGGAAAATGTATTTGGAAATATTGAGGATGAACAGTTTGTGCTAGATGCGGTTGCTGAAATGTTTATCAATCGTCAAGTAACAACAGTAATTCATTCTAAAATGGTTTCTAAGTTGGCAGGTACGATAGCCTCATATCTTATTCTGGAAAATCCGGATGCTTTTGTAGGTGTTTGTGGAACAAAAAGTCCTGAAGAAGTATTAAAGAAAAAAAGAGAAATCATTGGCTTTGTGGAAATGGCAGGAAGTTGTCATGACATAGGAAAGATACTTTGTACGGATATTATAAATCTACAGACTAGAAAAATTGTAGATGATGAGTTTAAACAAATCAAAAAGCATACCATTGTGGGATATCAGGTGGCAGATGCCATTCCGGCATTTAAAAAGTACAAAAATATCATTCTTCATCATCACTTAGGGTATGACAGAAAATCTGGGTATCCATTATTAGAGGATGTTCAACGTGGTGATACGGATATCGTTACAGATATCATAACTATTTGTGATTGTCTGGATGCTGCCACAGATGCTCTTGGTAGAAATTATTCCAAAGCAAAAAAATTTGAAAAGCTGATGGATGAATTTTTGAGCGCTTCAGGAACCCGTTATTCTGATATAATCGTTTCCTTGTTACAGGAAAATAAGGAATTATACGAAAAACTTCGAAATATGGTAGAGGAAGAACGTGAAAAAACATATTTTGAAATCTATCATAATTATGTTGAACCAGATATGAAATTCCGTGAGAAAAACGAGAAATTTATGCGAAGAACCAGAGAATCTGATATAAAAAAAATCGCAGCACTTACACAAAGTTCTGTAAAAGAACAACGAGAAATCTATCATCGCTGTGAAGAAAAGTCATACATACTTTTAGACGGATATGGAAATGTTTATGGTACTATATGTGGACATGAAACAGAAAAAAAAGTTCTATACATTGAAGAGATATTCGTGGAAGAACATAACAGAAGAAATGGTTTTGGTAGTATGCTTTTGGAACTGATTATTACGGAAGCAAAGCGGGAAGGTTATCAGTTTTTAAGAATTAAAGCAAACAGAGTGGGACACTTTGATAAGTTTGGTTGGAGAAACGGTTTTATTACAATGGATAATACCGATATCATGGAAAAAAGGATATAAAATAGGTATTGACATACTGAAAAAATCGGAGTAAAATCGACACATATAGTTAAACCGTTGATTGAGAAGAGTACTTATGAACAGATGAATTCAGAGAGCGCCATGTTGGTGTGAGTGGTGCAAACAGGTTCTTAAGGAATGGACTCATAAGGGTGGGAAGAAAGGTTGATACCGAGTAATGCCCAACGGAAGATCCAGCCGTTATCCAGGATGATGTATGTTAGTACATTTTGAGTGGAAGCATAAGCTTCAAGTAAGGTGGTACCGCGAGATATAATCCCGTCCTTGTAGAGATACAAGGGCGGTTTTTGATTCTTTGTGTAAACATACAGAGCAGATAATAATTGCAAATGGTAAAAGGAGTGTGTTGTATATGGCAAACATAACATTGGAAGATGCAAAGAAATATTCAAAAGAAGGGTATGACATTGTACCGGTTTCATCTGAAATCTTTTCGGATGTAATCACACCGATGGAAGTTCTTCGCAAATTAAAGGCAAAAAGTGAACATTGTTATATATTAGAGAGCGTGGAAAATCAGGCATATATGGGAAGATATACATTTCTTGGATATAATCCCAAATATGATATTACCTGTACCAATGGGGAAATTACATTAAAGGATTCTAATGACTGTGTGATTAAAAAAGTGACAGGAGTTCATCCGGGAGAGTTTATCTCAGACTTTTTGAAAACTTATAAGAGTCCAAAGATCGAGGAATTACCAAGCTTTACCGGTGGTTTTGTTGGATATTTTTCTTATGATTATTTAAAATACAGTGAACCAAAGTTGAAACTGGATGCCAAAGATGAGGATGGTTTTCAGGATGTTGATTTGATGTTGTTTGACAAGGTAATTGCCTTTGACAATATCAAACAAAAAATTATTTTAATCGTAAATGCCAGAACGGAGAATATTGAGGAAAGCTATCCGAAAGCATTGGAAGAACTGAAAGAAATAAAAGATATCATCTTGAATGGTGAGAAGGCAAATATTCCACCAGCAAAACTAAAGTCTGATTTTCATCCATTGTTTGACAAAGAGCAGTATTGTCAGATGGTGGAAAAAGCAAAGCATTACATCAAAGAGGGTGATATTTTCCAGGTGGTATTGTCAAACAGACTATGCGCTGATTTTGAGGGAAGCTTGTTTGATGTTTACCGTGTGTTAAGAACTCTAAATCCTTCGCCATACATGTTTTATTTCAGCGGAGATGCCATTGAAGTAGCAGGTGCATCACCAGAAACCTTAGTAAAGGTTGAGGATAAAAAACTTTTGACATTCCCACTTGCAGGAACCAGACCTAGAGGAAAGTCAAAAGAGGAGGATTTGGAATTAGAAAAAGGACTTCTTTTAGACGAAAAAGAATGTGCGGAACACAACATGTTAGTAGATTTGGGAAGGAACGATCTTGGTCGTATCAGCGAATTTGGTTCTGTGAAAGTAGAAAAATATATGGAAATCCAAAGATATTCCCATGTTATGCACATAGGTTCTACGGTAGAAGGAAGACTTAGAAACGATTGCAAAACATTGGATGCCATGAATTCTGTATTACCTGCGGGCACATTATCCGGAGCACCGAAAATCAGAGCATGTGAGATTATCAATGAGTTGGAAGATAATAAGCGCGGAATTTATGGTG
>CADBNB010000316.1 GCA_902795895.1 uncultured Lachnospiraceae bacterium
AGGATGCGCAGACCGCGGAGATGGAGTTAATTGCTGCGCAATACCGCGGTCGCGCTAGAGTTTTGCAAGCAAAACTCTTTGTTCTTGATGTAAACCCACTTTTATTTATGGTGGTGTCAGAAAACTGACATGTGGGTTTTCTGTGAAAGAAATCAGAGGTGATAAGTTTGCAGGTTACAAAAATTGAAAAAAAGGGGAAGTATCAGTATCTGGTTTTTCTTGATGAAGAATACGCCTTTTGGTTAAGTTATAAAGAAATCTACCACTGGCATTTGAAAGAGGGAGTGGAAATTGATGAGGAAAAGTATAAAAGTATCATCAAGGAAAGTGTTATTCCAAGGTGTAAAAGAAAGGCAATCTCATATTTGAAACGTTGTAATCAGACGGAATATGAACTTCGAACGAAACTTAAGAAACATGATTATCTGACACCGGTGATTGATGTTACCATTGCCTATTTGTATCAGTGTATGTATCTGGATGATTACCGTTATGCTGAGCTTTTTGTGGAAAACAATAAAAGATCCCGCAGTCAGAAGTGGATGAAGCTGAAACTCTTGCAAAAAGGTATTTCAAAAGATGTGATTGAAGAATTATTGGCAGAAAATACTTCGGAAGAAATTCCTCTTAGAAAAGCAATCGAAAAGAAATTAAAAGGTAGGAAGATTGAAGAGAGAAAAGATAAAGAAAAGATACTGGCATATTTATTTCGCCAAGGCTTTTCAATGCAGTTATCTAAGAGACTGCTTAATGAGTATGAGTAGTTGTTCCATACTTGACATTTGACGTCAAAAAGTATAATATTGTATTATGTGAGCAATCACAATTAAAATTGAATAGGGAGGTGTTCGAGTGTGGGATACGTTTATGAAGGCATAGTATCCTTAATCTTACTCGTAATCACCGCTTTTGTTTCTTGGAAATTAGCAATTTCTAATAGAATTAAGAATTATGAAGCTAAGGTAGGTAGTGCTGAAGAGAGAGCTCGTGAAATCAAAGACGCTGCTATTAAAGAGGCGAATACTTTGAAGAAGGAAGCGAAGCTTGAGGCACAAGAATCTGCATTAAAGACCAAAAACGAAGTGGACAGAGAAGTTAAGGAACGTCGAGCAGAAGTTCAACGTTATGAAAAGCGTATTTTGAGCAAGGAAGAGAACCTTGATCGAAAAATGGAAACACTTGAAAAAAAGGAGTCTAAACTCAACGAAAGGGAAGCTGAGCTGGAAACAATCAGAGAGCAGACCAAGGAGTTGCATGACAAGCAGCTGAAAGAGTTGGAGAAGATTTCTGGATTGACCTCCGAAGAAGCGAAAGATTATCTTTTAAAAACTGTTGAAGAAGAAGTTAAGCATGAAACCGCTGTAATGATCAAAGAGATGGAAAATCGGGCGAAAGATGAAGCTGACAAGAAAGCCAAGGATTATGTTGTTACAGCCATTCAAAAATGTGCAGTTGATCATGTTTCTGAGACTACGATTTCAGTAGTTCAGTTACCAAATGATGAAATGAAAGGTCGTATCATTGGTCGTGAAGGACGTAATATTCGTACTTTAGAGACTATGACTGGTGTGGATTTGATTATTGATGATACACCGGAGGCTGTTATTTTATCAGGATTTGATCCGGTTCGTAGAGAAGTAGCAAGAATCGCATTAGAGAAATTGATTGTTGACGGAAGAATACATCCGGCAAGAATTGAGGAAATGGTAGAAAAAGCACAGCGTGAAGTTGAAGTTATGATTAAGGAAGAAGGAGAGGCTGCCACACTTGAAGTTGGTGTCCATGGAATTCATCCGGAATTGGTTAAACTTCTTGGTAAGATGAAGTTCCGTACAAGTTATGGACAAAACGCGTTGAAGCATTCTATCGAAGTTGCACATTTGTCTGGTTTATTAGCCGGTGAGATTGGATTAGATGTTCGTCAGGCTAAGAGAGCAGGTTTGCTGCATGATATTGGTAAGTCAGTGGACAGGGAGATGGAAGGATCTCATATCGAACTTGGTGTTATGCTTTGTAGAAAGTATAAGGAATCACCGCTTATTATCAATGCTGTAGAGGCACATCATGGCGATGTTGAGCCTCAGAGTCTGATTGCATGTATCGTACAGGCAGCAGATGCAATTTCAGCAGCACGTCCAGGTGCTCGTAGAGAGACGTTAGAGACATATACAAACAGATTAAAACAGTTGGAAGATATTACAAATAGCTTTAAGGGAGTGGATAAGTCTTTTGCTATTCAGGCTGGTAGAGAGGTTCGTATCATGGTTGTACCAGAGCAGGTAAATGATGCTGATATGGTATTGATGGCACGTAATATTTCTAAGCAGATTGAAGAGGAAATGGAATATCCTGGTCAAATCAAAGTTAATGTTATTCGAGAGTCCAGAGTGACAGATTATGCGAAATAGCATTCTCGATAAGTTAGAAAATCATAGGTCAAAGCCTTCCAGGCTTTGACCTTTTAAAATGTTAAGGGATAAAGAGGGTAAGGAAAATAACTTATTCTCTGGAAAATAAGATAGTAAAAGAATAAAGTTTTGACAGATTATAAAAAATATATATAAAAAATAAGATAAAACAGAAAGGATGAATAAAATGGCAAATTTAGGATTTATTGGAGCTGGAAATATGGGATATGCAATGTTAAAGGGAGCAGCAAATGTATTTCCAAAGGAAGATTTAACCTACACAGATGTAAATAAAACAAGACTTGAAGAAATAAAGAAAGAAACAGGGATTTCCTATGTGGATGGAAATATTTCGTTGGTAAAATCCGTAAAATACATAGTATTAGCTATTAAACCTCAGTTTTTGGATGGGGTACTTGATGAAATCAAATCGGAGATTACAGACCATCATGTAGTGATTTCCATTGCGCCTGGAGTAACGATTGATCATTACAAAGAGTATTTTGGAAAGAATACGAAAATCGTTCGTGCAATGCCAAATACTCCTGCTTTGGTAAATGAGGGAATGAGCGGTATTTGCTTCTCGAAGGATGCATTTTCTGAAGAAGAGAAAAAGATGGTATATGCGTTCTTCGATTCGTTTGGAAAATATGAGGAAGTAAATGAAAATCTTATGAATGCAGTTACTTGTGCTAGCGGTAGCTCTCCGGCTTATGTATATATGTTTATCGAGGCATTGGCTGACAGTGCAGTCAAGTATGGTATTCCAAGAGATAAAGCATATGTTTTTGCTGCTCAGACCGTTTTAGGTTCAGCGAAAATGGTTTTGGAAACTAAGCAACATCCAGGGGCACTAAAAGACATGGTTTGCTCACCGGGAGGAACGACAATTGCAGCTGTAGCAGCACTTGAAGAGTATGGATTTAGAAATTCTATCATCAAAGCAACAGACGCATGTTATGAAAAATCAGCAGGGTTCAAGAAATAGAGGTGGATTTTCATGGGAGAATACAAAAGACTTTCAAGAACTTTATTGCATAAGGGACAGATTACGGAATACTATACAGACCGTATGCTTTTGCCTAACGGAAATGAAGCGGATTGGGATTTTATAGGTCATCATGGTGCGGCAGCTTTTGTAGGAGAAAATGAGGATGGAAATATTGTTATGGTAAGACAATATCGAAATGCTTTGGAACGCTATACACTAGAAATTCCGGCAGGTGGCATCAATCCCGGAGAGGATTTTGAAACGGCAGCTATACGAGAGTTACAGGAAGAAACTGGATATCAGGTGTTAGAGTCAAAAAAGCTTATTGATATCTATACCACAGTAGCTTTTTGTAATGAAAGAATTCCAATTTTTTGTGGAAAGGTTACTAATCAGAAAAAGCAGCATTTGGATGAAGATGAATTTGTAGAAATTGTGGAAGTACCTTTGGATGTTCTGATTGAAAAAATACAGAAATTTGAAATTCAAGACGCCAAAACGGTATCTGCATTATTGGCTTACAAACAGTTTAAATCAGTCGAGAGTTAAGCTTTGACTAATTTAAACGCTTTGCGAGGATGTAAAGACTGTGGCCACGCTACAGTTTTGTTGGAATAGAATAAATCTTATGTGCATAAGCTTATAAAAAACAGATGTTGGATGTTTATGAAAAATGAAGAAATACATGTAAGAAAAAAAGTATTATTTTTACTGGCAATTGGTTTCCTTTTTGGAAATATAATTGCCAGTTTGTTTTATGAGGATTTACAAAACATTGTGTTGCAGATGGAAAATGAAATTGAGGAGACGGTTGGAACAATTGATGGAAATTATTTTATGTATCTGGTTGATGTAGTGGAAGAACGAATGAAAGCTTTGTTGTTCTTTCTGGCAATTTTTAGTGTGCCTTGGGGAAGAAAAATCTATATATTTCGTTTTTTAAGAAAGGGAATTTGTTTTGGAGTTTTGTTTGGAGTCTTTGTCCGACTGTATAGTTTGTGGGGAATTGGGATTTTTATGATGTTTACCCTTCCTCATGAATTATTGTATCTGTTATCAGAAATCAATGGGATTAAACTATTGGAGGGACTTGATAGAAAATATCAAAACAGGCTATGGTATTTATGTGGTTTTTTGCTTCGGGTAGTAGGAATTACTTTGTTGGGGGTTATGAGTGAAAGTTTTTTCACATCTTGGATATTGAAAAATCATTTGTTTTAGAGGTATTGCATATGTTTGTAACATTGATAATAAAGTAGTAAAAAGAGGCTTGGAGTGATTGTTTTGAATTTTTTGAAAAGATTTCTCCTGTACGTAAGTATTATTTCTTTCGTTGCAACGAAGTTTAGCGTAATTACAGTGATTGGAGCTGTTGATAACAAAGAGCAGATACAGATTTCATCGGAAGCATTTGTGTTGATGGAGGCAAACACCGGGGAAGTCGTATGTGAAAAAAATAAAGATAAAGAACTGATGATTGCAAGTGTAACAAAAATTATGACACTTCTTCTTATTTTTGAAAATTTGGAAAAAGGGAATGTGAAACCGGATGAAACGATTACCGTTAGCAAACATGCGGCAAGCATGGGCGGTTCCCAGGTGTTTTTGGAAGAAGGAGAGGAGCAGACGGTAAATGAGCTGATTAAATGTATTTCCATATCCAGTGCCAATGATGCCTGCGTTGCCATGGCAGAAAGAATTGCAGGAGATGAAGAATGTTTCGTGAAAATGATGAACGAGAAGGCAAAAGACCTTGGAATGAAACATTCCCGGTTTAAAAATTGTTGCGGGCTTGATGATGGATTGTCGGTGAAGGAACATTTTTCTTCGGCAATGGATGTGGCGATTATGTCAAGAGAGTTGCTTACCAAATATCCTAAGGTGAGCGAATATGCAACCACCTGGATGGACAAAATTGTACATGTGACGAAAAAAGGGGAAAAAGACTTTGGATTGACTAATACCAATAAATTAGTCAGAAGTTACAAAGGTATCACCGGATTAAAGACCGGTTCTACCAGCAAGGCAAAATATTGCTTAAGCGCAAGTGCCAAAAGAAATCATTTGGAATTTATTGCGGTTGTTTTAGGTGCAAAAACACCTATGGATCGATTTAGCGGTGCACAAAAAATGTTAGATTATGGATTTGCTAATTTTAACATGTTTTTAGACAACAACAAAAACATGAAAGACGCCTATCTTCTTGTATCGAAAGGAAAAATAAAGAAGGTTTCCGTGAAAGCGGATGGTACATTTGAATATTTGTTAAGTAACGGGATAAAAGAGTCTGAAATAAAAAAACAGATAAAATGTGGGAAGAAAATTACGGCACCAATTAAAAAAGGAGAAACATTGGGGGAGATAGAGTATTATTTGAAGGACAAAAAAATTGGAAGTGTAAACATTGTGGCAAAACATAAGGTAGAGAAAGCCAAATACCTAGATTGTGTGAAAGAAATGATAAAAAAATTTGTGTGAGTTTGCCAGCTAGAAATAAAATGCCATATTGACAATTATTAACGAATCGCCTAAAATATTAGAAGTTTAGTAGAACGATGGATGGATTACAGGAGGTCAGTATGAAAGCATACACAGAGATGAGTAAAGAGGAACTATTAACTTTAAAAGCAGAGTTGGAACAGAAATATCAGGATGCAAAAGCTCTTAACCTTGCATTGGATATGTCCAGAGGAAAGCCAGCAGCAGCTCAGTTAGATTTATCTATGCCAATGATGAGTATTCTTGATGAGAAGTCAGTACTTAAGGCAGAAAATGGTTTTGACTGCAGAAACTACGGTGTACTTGATGGTATTCCTGAAGCAAAGCAGTTGATGGCAGAAATGATGGGTGTAAAGGCTGAAAATGTAATTGTATACGGTAATTCAAGTTTGAATATCATGTATGATACAGTGGCTCGTTCCGTAGTTCATGGTGTTTGCGGAAGTACTCCATGGTGCAAATTGGACAAAGTAAAATTCTTGTGTCCTGTACCAGGATATGACAGACATTTTGCCATTACAGAAAGTTTTGGAATTGAGATGATTAACATTCCTATGTCAGAGGATGGTCCTGACATGGATTTAGTAGAAAAATATGTAAATAATGATGAAGCCGTAAAGGGAATTTGGTGTGTTCCAATGTATTCAAATCCACAGGGTGTTTCATATTCAGATGAGACTGTTCGTCGTTTGGCAGCTTTGAAACCAGCAGCAAAGGACTTCAGACTTTACTGGGATAATGCATATTGTGTACATCACCTTTATGAGGATAAGCAGGATGTAATTTTAAATATTTTAGATGAGTGTGCAAAAGCAGGAAATCCGGATATGGTTTACCAGTTTGCATCTACTTCAAAAGTTACATTCCCAGGTTCAGGAGTTGCTGCTATGTCTACTTCTGAGGCAAATATTGCAGATATTAAGAAGAAGATGACAGTTCAGACAATTGGACATGATAAGATTAATCAGTTAAGACATGTAAAATTCTTAAAGAATATTGATGGAATTAAAGCTCACATGAGCAAGCAGGCAGCAGTAATTCGTCCTAAATTTGAAGCTGTTCTTACAAAATTGGAAAATGAACTTGCAGGATCAGGAATCGCTACTTGGACAAATCCAAACGGTGGATATTTCGTTTCATTTGAAACTTTGGATGGTTGTGCAAAAGCTGTTGTTCAAAAATGTAAGGAAGCAGGAGTTGTTATGACTGGCGCAGGAGCAACATTCCCATATGGAAAGGATCCAAAAGATTCAAATATCCGTATTGCACCAACATTGCCAACACCTGAAGAATTATCACAGGCAGCAGACTTATTTGTTCTTTGCGTAAAACTTGTAAGTGTTGAGAAGTTGTTAGAAAATAAATAATCCAATGATGTGAATAGTTTGAAAATGAGAACTGTTTAATCGAATAAAAGATAGAAATATACACACAGTCATTGAATATGAATGGCTGTGTGTTTTTTTGACTTGATTATACAATGGGAAAAGGGTAAAATAGTGTAGTATTGATTTTTGTGAATAAGATTTGATAAAATGGTGATTCGTGTACTGCTATGTATTTGAATGATTAACATAGAAAAAGACGCGGTAGGATATAAAGCGGGGAAAGTAATAATGTTGAGTAATGGAAAAAATGGAAAATGGCGCACCATGTTATTTTGTTTCATGGTTTCTATTGTTGCGCTTTTTGCATTGTTTGAAATGGAAAAATTGGAGATAAATGGGACAAAAGAAGAAGTTACGTCAGTGGCAATGGAATGTTCCGGAGAAATTGCATATCAGATTGGTAGTTTGTTAAATAGTACGCATACTATCAATTATATGGTTAAGCGTGATAAAGGTAATAGTAGTGAATTTTTTGGGGTTGCCCAGGAAATTATGGATATGTGTTCCGATATTGAGTTTGTTGCATTGGCACCAGAAGAAACCATTAAAAAAATATATCCTGCAAATAAATATGGACAATTGCACGACAAAAATCTTTTAAATATGCCGGAAATACAACAGGCAGCAGAAATTTCAAGAGAAAATGGAGAAATGATTTTGTCGCAACCTATTGTTACCGGAATTGAGAATAAGAAGATTATTATGGGGGTACAGGCAATTTTTGGAAATGAAGGGGATAAAGGTAAGGTGTTTTATGGTTATATGGTGATAGGAGTTCGCATGCAAATAATTGAGGATTTGTTGCATACTTCCCTAAAAAACTATGCGTACACCGTACATTCCATGAATAAAAATGGAGAATATAATGAGGAATGTATTATCAGCCATTGGAAAAAGGATTTGGTTTCTCCTATTGATTGTGAAATTGATTTGCCGGGATGTACATGGAAAATGTCTGTGTCACCAAGAAAGATTTGGATTTATATTCCGTATTTTCTGATTCGATTTACGATTTTACTTGTGCTTAGTATCATTGTTATGCTTGTTTTGCGGTTGATGCAAAGGGATATGATCAGGCAGTCGGAGATGCAGGCTGCATTGGAAGAGGAAAAAGAGCGTTACCAGATTGCTATGGAAAGCTCTTCGGATACTATTTTCGAATATGATATTCAAAAGGATGTCTGTACATTTTTTGGCTCTATCCTGAACGGAAAAAAGACAGAGGATAACCATTACGAAATTGGTAACTTTGAATCAAAGCTTTTGACAGGAGAAATGTTTCATTATCAGGACATTGAAAAGGCAGCAAAATTTTTCTCAGGAGAAAAGACGGAACCGTTTGAAACCAGGTATCGTACGAAGGGTGAAGATGGTCAGGTGAAATATGTCTGGTTATCTTTTAAAGGTAGTGTACTGTTGGAACACGGAAAGCCTATCAAAGTCATTGGTACTTCACGTAATATTCAGGCGAGAAAAGAACAGGAATGGAAGAAAATCGAGGAAAGTCACAAAGATAAATTGACGGGTCTGTTTACAGAAGAGTGCGGACGTATGATGATTGAACAGTATTTGACTGCAAAACCAAAGATGGAAGAGTGCGAGTTCTTTTTAATTGGTATTGACCGTTTTCAACAGATTAATGATGCCTATGGTTACATGTTTGCAGATACTGTTTTGAAAGAAGTTGCTGAAATTATCTGCTCCATCGCAAGTAATGCAGATATTTGCATTCGTTTGGGTGGAGATGAGTTTATTCTTTTTCAGAAAAATTCCAATAGTTTCAAAGCGGAGAGAACCGCGCAGGAAATTATCAAGCGTGTGAAAAAAGTGTATTCCGGTGAAAATGAAAATATTCAGGTTTCATGTAGTATTGGACGCGCATCCACTGCTATTTTCAGCAATTACGAACAGATGCTTAAGTATGCACATTTGGCATTTAGTTATCTGAAAGATAATGCTAAGGGAAAGCAGGCAAATTACATCAATATTTCGGATGAAATCGAAGAAATGATGGACAGAAACGGCTATAATGAACGTGAAATCTCGGAAATCATTGATACAGATCCGGTACAGGAAGATGATATCATTTCCTTTGCTTTTGGTATTTTGGAAAAGACAAAAGATTTAAAGAGTGCTATTTATGTACTTTTGGCAAGAATTGGAAAGAAGTTTGACTTATACGAAGTCAGAGTTATTGAAACAGATATCGATTATCTTAGTCTGCGTGTGAATTATCGCTGGGTGAAACGTGAAAATTACGAAGAAATCGAAACTGTGACTCATTTAGAGAGCAGAGATGTATTGGAAGCTGGATATGCGGTGTTTGATCGACATGGTTGTGCGGAAATTACATCGGATACAATTAAGCGAAATCAAAAAGATTTGGGAAAGTTTTTCCAAGCGGTAGAGAATCATGCAAACTTTCTTTGCCCTATGTGTGAAGAAGGAGAGTATAGAGGAGCGATTGATTTTGTGTCCAAAGAAAGAAAGTATCGCTGGTCAAATGAAGAGAAGCATTTGTTTAAAGAGGTTACAAAAATTATCGCAACCCATATCAGCCGTGTAAATGCGGATATTGCAAGTAAAGCAAAATCAGAATTCTTATCAAGAATGTCTCATGAAATCCGTACACCGATGAATGCTATTATCGGAATGACGAATATTGCCATGCAGACAGTTTCTCATGGAACAAAAGTGGAGGAATGTCTGGAAAAAATCGATGTTTCCACGAAGTATTTACTTGGACTTATTAACGATATTCTTGATATGTCCAGAATTGAAAGTGGAAAGATGATTATTAGCAATGAAAAAATGGATCTTAAAAATATCATTGATGAATTGGAAATCTTAATCCGTCCTCAGGCGGAAGCGAAAGCAATTCAGTTTGTCATGAATGTGGAAGATATACATTCTTTGGTATATGGTGATGAATTAAGGTTAAATCAGGTGTTGATCAATCTGTTGGGAAATGCTTTGAAATTTACACCTGCAGGCGGAGAAATACAGTTAAATATACGTCAGGTGATTGAGGAAGATGATATTGTGGCTGTTTTCTTCGAGGTTAAAGACAATGGTATTGGAATCAGTGATGAAAATAAGATAAGAATTTTTGAAGCTTTTGAACAGGAACAAAATGATACTGCCAATAAATACGGCGGAACAGGACTTGGACTTGCAATCAGTAATAATCTTGTTCATTTGATGGGAGGAAATTTAGAGGTTAACAGTAAAGAAGGAGAAGGATCAGCCTTTTCATTTACGTTGACATTCCCAATTTATGAGGACGAGAGTAAAGTGGTTGAGGAAAGTGGAACGGAAGTATCTTTGGAAGGCAAGAGAATTTTGGTTGTAGAGGATAATGAGTTAAATGCTGAGATTGCGGAAACACTTTTGGAAATGGATGGTTGTGAAGTGGAA
>CADBNB010000317.1 GCA_902795895.1 uncultured Lachnospiraceae bacterium
AGCACCTTATGTTGATAATCAAGAAATTAGTGTTGATGTTGTAGTTAAGCAAAAATTATAATTTATAGAATAAAAAAACAGGTTTCTTTAATTTTAAAGACCTGTTTTTATTTATTTTTTTCAACTTTTTGTTTAATAAATTTATTATCATTATCGTTTTCATCATTGATTATTAAGTATTTACCATCAAATCTGTATTTAAACGTATTAGTTTTGTCACTTCCTTTATATGAAATAGTAATTTGATTATCATCAATTTCATAGGTGCAATCTAATCTGGCGACTTTCATTTCATAAGAACATGTTTTATCTTCATTAAAAATATAGTAATATTCATTTTTCTCGTTGGTAGATTTCCATTTTCCTATAATGGTTTTTTCACCTTGACCAAACATTAAAAATAATAATATCATTATAAACAATAAAATGACTAATATGACAATTTTGTACTTCTTCATAATACCTCCTAAAATATCATCTTTTAATCATTATATAACAACAAATAATAAAAATCAAATACTAAAAAATAAGTATAAAAAATAATAAGATACTAAAAATTTTTTTTCTTCTATTTTTTTAAAATATTGTTGAATATTTTTGTTTTTTTTGTTATAATCAATTTAAGATAGAAAAGAATGAATAGATAATAACGCCCAAAAATAGAAAATTTAATATGTAAACTGAAGTAAAGGAGGTAGTAATAATGAAAAAAAATAAGTTAGTAGTATTATTTTTACTAATCCTTTTGTTTGTCTTTTTTTCAAGTAATAAAAATGCTTTTGGTATCTATAAAGATACGTTAAATGCTAGTGTGTATTTGAGTGTTAAGGATCCATCCCAGAATGTTATAGCAACATTTAAGTTAGATAGTAATGATGCAACTGCTTATGATACTATGACAGTAGGAATTAACACAAGTATAGATGATGCTGGCGGATTTCCAGCAGCACCATCGAAAACAAATTATAATTTCTTAGGATGGTATAAAACAGATGGCACGATAGCCAATTCAAGTGAACCTCTTTTAGCAAATATTCAGTATATAGCACATTGGGCTAAAATAGTATGTAAAAAAGCTACTGGTTTGAATACTGAAACCTGTGCCGCCGGTGGAGGTTGTACAAAAACTGGAGTATATACTACAACCGCACCTAATAATGTCATTACCTACGGAACTATACCTCAAAATGATATTCCAACTGTTGGAGACGCATACGATTGTGATGTTTTTTATGATGGTGATTACGATCAAACAGATCAAAATGGCAAACATATCGAAAGATTTTATTATGTAAGAACAAAAGAAAATCAAGGTAGTGAGGATACAGCGGTGCTTATCTACTACACAAGTTATGATGCTACAAACGGTAGGGTTGATTCACAAAATATTACCCCTGATACAAATATTGGGTCTAGCACTTATAACACTGCTGTAGGTTGGTTGCCTACTTCGAGCACGTGGGCAAATCCAGGACTTACTGATTTCAATGGTAATGGGAAAATAACAAGATTCTTATCAGTTGAAGATTTAACAACCGTCTGCGGACCACTTGATAGTAATGGCGAAGCAAATCTAGCTTATTTTACTAGTTGCTTTACTAATCTTAATAACAATGGTCCTAACTGGTTTATGCATGAAAATTCGAGATTCCAAGCACATGCTCTTGGACGTGCCGGATATTGGCTTGAATATGACGGAGGTACCAAATGGTATCGTGTCCAAACAGAATCAATTGCTGTTAGTCATTATACAGCTCAAGATGGTGGTAACAATATGGCTCGCCCAGTTATTGAAATACCAATGAGTGCACTAGATGGTTATAAACCTGCTGAAAGATACTCAATTGATTTTGAGTCACATGATGGAACAGAAGTAACTGACGTTTATAGAAGATATGATGGAGAAGAACTTGGAACACTTCCAACTACTACTCGTGAACATTATACATTTGCTGGTTGGTATGCAACATATGAAAACGGTACATACACAAATCCAGTAGATGCATCAACAGTTGTTCATGGTGATATGACACTTCATGCTAAATGGACAG
>CADBNB010000318.1 GCA_902795895.1 uncultured Lachnospiraceae bacterium
TAGCTGGATTATAGTAATATTGACCACCAAATTTCAAAACATTTCTTCTTTCAGAAGAATTCGAAGACTTCTTCCATTTCACCGCAGGGTTTGACGCACTTAACGAAGAAAATTTTATTGAAGATAACGTAATTCTATAAGGATTAAGCCATGCTTCTATCTTCAAATTTCTTTTATGTGCAGCTTCAACCATATACTCCAATGGATCATATCCTGGATTTCTCCCCTGTTTTCCTGAAATCACTTTTGACCAAGGGAAAATCTCTGATGAATACATAGCGTCACTCAACGGACGTACCTGAACAATCACTGTATTTAGTTTTGCAGAAACGCACTTGTTAAACATGGTATCCACATATTTTCGAAACTGTTTTTCAGATTTTTTATCTACTTTTGCCGATTCAAAATCCAAAAACGAAATCCAAACAGCTCTCACCTCATCTGAAGATGTAGCAGCAGCCTGAACAGTATCTGTTTCAACAACACGATGATTTGATTTTACAGATTGAAACAATTCCGGTCCTTTCCAAACACCAACTAATATAACAATCATTAAGAATAAACTTAATGCACTCTCTTTTTTACTATGTTTCTCCATCTCATATTCCCTTCTAATCCTCAATTGATTACCTATCATCTAAAACTAATTTGTAATAATAGCATCCCCGGTTTGTAATAACATTTTCAAATTTATTCTCTTGCCAATAATAATACAATACTGCATTCACTTATCACTCTACACAAATTATTTTTATCTTCCTGTTGGATATTTTTCAAATATACTAGATGTCACATTATATATTTCCTTTGCCGCCTTTTTTTGAACTGTTTCATCAATCATTAATTCCCTATCCGAACTATTGCTGATAAATCCAAATTCAATTAAAACAGCTGGTACCGTATTTGAATAAATAACGGTATAATTTGCAGTCTTTACACCACGTTTTTTTGTTTCCAACAATTTAACTAAGGATTCTTCAAATAAATTAGCCATTATCTTGCTTGATAATCCATTACTCAAAGTTTTATTGTTTGAACTTGAATAAAACACCTCTGTTCCACTGGCTTCTGTGTTTGTAGCAGAATTCATGTGAAGACTGATAAACAAATCTGCTCCAACCTTCGAAGCAAAAGATGCCCTGTCGCTAAGTGAAACAAATGTATCATCATGTCTTGACCAATATGCTTTAACCGAAGATGTGGACGAATTAAAATATTTCTTTGCCTGCGTATATAAAATAGAATATGTAATATTCTTTTCGCTATATCCGCCTCCCTGTGCTCCCGGATCATATCCTCCGTGACCACAATCTAAAACAACGATATTTTTGTATATATCTTTCGGATTTCCAACAACAATGTTGCATATTCCATTATTTACTTCAATTCTATACCCTTGAAGTTTTGTTGTATAAAATGTAATTCTAGTTTTTCCCGAAGATATTGTAGTCACCTTGTAATCCTTGATTACCGGATCACTGACCTGAATACTATGCTTTTCATAAAATTCAGTATAATCACCCGCAAATGTCAAATAAAACTTATTGCTATAGTATACATCCGTATCCGTAATTTTATCTCTGTCAACTCCATCAGGCAGTTCAAAAGAAATAGCCCCTTGTGTCACGACAGTTCCCGGCACTTTTTCCGGATCAACAACAACATCGCTTACTTTAGATGTTCCTGATGCTCTATCCCAATCATACTGATAACCTAATGCATTTGCAGCATGTCTGGCAGGAACCATATAATAATAAGATGATGTGATAAAATTTTTCACTTTTAATGCTTGTGAACTAACAGTTTCTGTCTGCCCATTAACAATAACATTATTAGTTTCCAAACAATAAACAACCGTTTTTTTATCTTTCTTTAAAGTTAATTGTTTACTCTCACTATCATATGAAAACTCAGCACCTAGTGTTTTTTCAAAAACTTTTCTTGCATTAACATATGAAATTCCGCCAAGAATAATACCCGGCATATCTCCGTAGCTAATATTTTTGCCATTGTATGAACTTTTTACTTTTGTTCCTTCATATTTCATCCACTTAGAATTAATCTTTAATTCCAACCAATCGTAAGTAATAGTTCCGCATTGTTTTGATTTATTCCAAGTATATTTATAACCTAGTTTTTCGCAAACAAACCGAACTGGAACCATTATTTGAGATTTATCTTGGCTAACAAAAGTTACTTTTCTTACCGGAACTTCCATAGTCTTTTTCTTGCCGTTTACATACGCTGTTTTCTTATTTAATGTAAGTTCAACAGTATTACCAAATTTCTCAATCGTTAATTTCTTTGTTTCACTATCATATTTGCATGTAGCACGCAATCCTTTTTTAAAAACATCTACATATGAGCCCATAGCGTTATTACTTAATAAAAGCCCCGGCGTAGTTCCAAGATCAATATCTTTTCCGTTCACAGTAAATGCCACATTTGATTTTGTATATTTACCCGAAAAACCTGTATACTTGATTTCAAAACCAGCAGCAGCTTGAACTGATGTCAAAAAATTATTATCGAAAAAACTACACAATAACAAACTAATAACAGTAATAAAACACAATAACAATCTATATATTTTCATTTTCATAAACTTCACCTCGTAATCTTCTTCATACATAGATTATTATATATAAATGTTCTTTTTGTGTCAATCTGAGCACTTTTTTTGGACATTATTTACAATTAATTCAAGGTGATTTTATGATACATATAATAATTATATCTCATCATTCGATGTATAGTATGGAATAACTATATATGCGCCAGAATGAATACAATCTCCCTTCAGGCTATTCACTTTCATAATCTCTCTGACATACTCATCTATACTACTATATTCATATGAATAATACTCTTTTGCAATGTCCCATAAAGTATCATTCTTCTCTACTTGTACGGAAACAACCATCTTAACTCTATTCTTTTGATCAACTGAACATGCTGATGCTACTGTATCCTGACTAAATGACATTTTAACCAATGTAATCAATAATAATACAGCAAAAAACACAACTCCATAAACCACTAATAACTTTCTATTAAATACTTTCATAATCTTCCTCCATCCTTCTTCGAACACTTGTTTGATTATATTATACGAACAGTTGTTCTGTATGTCAAGACTTTTTTCAAACATTTGTTCGTGAACAGTTGTTTGACAAACACATGTTTTTCTGTTATACTTTTTCTGTAATATTGATGACAACGGAGGGATAATTATGAGCTATGGAAAAATCACCAAAAAACAAGAGGAGATTTTAGAATATATAAAATCAGAAATTATCAATAGAGGTTATCCACCTGCAGTACGAGAGATTTGTGAAGCAGTTTCGCTTAAATCAACATCTTCCGTACACTCTCACTTAGAATCGCTCGAAAAAAACGGATATATCAGAAGAGATCCGACAAAACCTAGAGCTATCGAGATTGTGGATGATAGTTTCAATATGTCTCGTCGTGAGATAGTAAACATTCCGATGATTGGAACTGTCACCGCTGGACAGCCAATCCTCGCCACTGAAAATATTGAAGGATATTTTCCATTATTATCTGAAGATATGCCAAGAGGCGAGACATTCATGCTTAAGGTCAAAGGTGAAAGTATGATTAACGTTGGTATTTACGACGGAGACCAGATAATTGTCAAAAGACAGCCTACTGCAGATAACGGAGACATTGTTGTAGCACTTATCGATGACTCTGCAACAGTTAAGACATATTATAAAGAGGATGGACATTTTCGTCTTCAGCCGGAAAACGATACTATGGATCCTATTATCGTTCCAGATCTTACTATTTTAGGAAAAGTAGTTGGACTTTTCCGAAGATATTTATAATCGCAGATTTCAAAAAAACGCAAGCCGATGTTAAATTCGGATTGCGTTTTTTATTAAATCATTTTTTTCGACCTTAATTACAATTGTTCTCCATCTACTTCTTTTCCATCTTTCCAAATACGCTCCAAATCATAGAACAAACGGTCTTCTTTTGAAAATACATGTACAATAATATCGCCATAGTCCATCAAAACCCAATTGCTGTTTCTTACACCTTCAATTCTTTTTGGTTCATATCCGGCTTCTGATAACTTTTCCTCTACATTATCTACCATTGCCCCAATCTGTGATGGATTGGAACCATCAGCGATGATAAAATAATCAGCAAAGCTTGCAATTTCAGTTATCTGAATTACTCTTACATCTTCACCTTTTTTCTCTTCTAGTGCATCAAATGCTATTTTCGCCATCTGTTTTGCGCGTTCTAATTCCTGCATTTTATTATTCTCCTTTAACTAAATCTTTATAATATTCATACGCACTTCGCGTCGTTTCATCAGTTTCCTGTTCATCACATTTACTTTTCAAGTAATTTAACGTATGTTTAAGAATAACATACATTCCCAAATCCAAATCTTTAAATGCTGCTTGTCTACATTCAGGCAAACATTCTAACATACGACGGTTTGGTTCTATATAGTCTGCTATAAATACGATTTTTTCTAATTCTGTCATTTTTGGCTTTCCTGTCGTATGATAAGAAATCGCACTAATTATTTCCTCATCCTCAACTCCATACTTTTCTTTAGCCAAATATGCACCAACTTTTGAATGAATAAGCTGTGGTGCGTTTACTTCGGTCTTTGTAAGTGTAATCCCGTATTTATCTGCCATGTCTAGTAATTCTTCATCCGAATAACACTTTGCACAGTCGTGTAACACTCCTGCAATCTGAGCTTTTTCAAGACTACACCCATGAGCCATTGCCAAGGCAGCACATGTGTAGCGAACACCCTGTGTATGAACAAATCTTTTCGGTTTTAGCACATTTTGCATTTCATTTTCAAATTCATCTATATTCATCATAATCTGCCACCATACAATCCTTTTGTCATAATATATTGCATTACCTTTATTGGAACTAAGTTCTCTATCGATTTATTTTGCTCAACCATTTCTCTAATCTCGTGTGACGAAACCTCCGTATTTGGCATATGGAGTAAGCTTATGGAAGCTCCATATTGATATTCTAACTCTTTTGCCCGTGCTGTTAACTGTTCCATACTATTTCCGTCTCTTGTAGCAACCAGAAATGGTACCATTTTTAACAATTCTTTAGCATTATGCCAAGTATGAAGCTGAAATAAAGAATCTGCTCCTATAATATAGTAATAAGAAATATCCGGATGTTCCTTATTTAAAAAACTCATGGTATCATATGTATATGTATTACCTTTTCGTTGTATTTCAATGTCAGAAACAAAAAAATAAGGTGTATCCTCAATGGCCAAACGTATCATCTCCATACGATCCTCACCACTGGCAATACGTATATACGATTTATAATCAGGATGCCCAGAAGGTAAAAACATAATTTCATCCAAATTTCCTTCTTTAAAAGCATACTCTGCCATTTTCAAATGCCCATTATGAATAGGATTGAAGGTTCCACCCATAATCCCTATTTTTTTATTCAAAATATCACCTACTTTGTTTTCTTTACAACCGGAAGTTCAATTTTATTTTTCTTTTTCGGATCATTTGAAGGTTTGTATAATACAATCTTCTTTCCGATAACCTGAACTACCTGCGAACGGGTACGTTCTGCTACAACCTGCGCAATTTCTCTCGGATCATCCACACAGTTTTTTAATACACTGACTTTTATCAATTCTCTGGCATCCAATGCTTCACGTATTCCATCAATAATTTCAGTTGTCAAACTTGATTTTCCAATCTGATATATCGGTTCTATCTTCATTGCAAGTGATTTTAAATATGCTCTTTGTTTACTTGTCATTCTATTCCTCCTAATCTCTGTAATGTTTTATTCTCATTATCATCATTATTCTGTGTTATATTTTATGCAATAATCCTAATCTAAACGATTATATCAAAGGGCACCTATTTTTTCAAGCAAAAAAATCAAACTCTTTTATA
>CADBNB010000319.1 GCA_902795895.1 uncultured Lachnospiraceae bacterium
CATTCGGGGCGGATTGGCAACACGGGAGAAATATCTCCATTCCAAGGAGGAATCTTATTACTAAACCAAAAGAGACATACCTCCTAAACTATAGGATGTTCGCTCGAAATCTTTGTATAAAAAGACTCCGAGAGAACCTTAGGAAGTATGCCTCTTTCATTAAAAGATTATTTCCAATCTCTATCATATTCACCATGTTCCAGGCAATATTATTTTTATGCTAAAACTACCTTTTTGATTGCTGCCATTAATTCATCATATGTCTCATATGCAGGAATGTCTGGGTTTTCAGATTTAATCTTATCTGTACTCTTAAATAAAAATCCTGCCTTACTGTTTTTAATCATACCCATATCATTGTAACTGTCACCAGCAGCCACAGTCTCGTAACCGATTGACTGTAAAGCCTTAACTGTAGTAAGTTTTGACTGTTCACATCTCATCTTAAATCCTGTTACCATACCATCCTCTGAGATTTCAAGTGAATTACAGAAAATAGTTGGCCAATCTAATTTTTTCATAAGAGGTGTTGCAAACTGTGTAAATGTATCACTAATGATAATTACCTGACAGAATGAACGAAGCTCATCTAAAAATTCTTTTGCTCCTGGCATAGGATCAATCTTTGCAATAGTGTCCTGAATTTCTTTTAATCCCAATCCATGCTCTTTTAAAATATCAATACGATACTGCATAAGCTTTCCATAATCAGGCTCATCACGAGTTGTCTTTTTAAGTTCAGGAATTCCTGAAGCCTCAGCAAATGCAATCCAAATTTCTGGTACCAATACTCCTTCTAAATCCAAACAAGTAATAAACATAAACAATCCTCCATTTTTATGATCCGTTCTCTCAAAGTCTTTTTATAAAAGAATTTCGAGATAGACTTTTCATTTTTTCTCATTATTCAGACTATTTTTAGCCCTTACAACCTTTGATTATATCATATTTCTTTCATGTCTTCAATGCCAATATACATTGCATTTCTGAAATGTACACCACATTAATCAAACATTGTTTTCACATGTTGCTCAACATCATTTGCATCAGCTTTTTGCCATGTATTTTCCACAGTTTTCTTCAGATTTTTTTCTTTCTTTGTATTCGTTTTATTCTTAACTTTTTCTTTCTTTACATCGTTAGTATTATTGTATTCAATTTTCGCAGTTTCACCCTTTGTGTTTGTAATGAAACCTTTAATTTCTGAACGAAAATTAAACGCTAATGCAAACAACACCAAAGCTATAAAAAATATATGTACAGGAAATGGTTTTTCCTCTGGATTATTTGCTTTTTTTTCAAGCTCTTCCCACTCTTTTGCTGTTTTAATCACAATTTTTTCTCCACACATATGACAAAATGGTCCAACAATTTCTGCGTTACACTTTGGACATCTAATATTTTCCATTATATTTCCCTCCCTAATCTGTCATTCATTTAACTCTCATTTCAACTTTTTCTCTCTAAATCATTATGGTTGTATACTTTTTTACATCCCATTTTTCATTTGTTTTATTGTTCTTTTTCACTCAATCCTTATCTTATTCCCATCAACTTACCTATAGTATACCCATTTTACTGTCCAATAGACATCCCTTATACTTTGTTTAACATTATTAATGAACAAAGAAAAAGACGCATTATTACCTCATCGAAGTAAATAATACGTCCTTTAATTCACACTGCATTTTAAGATTTATAATGCACTCTTTAACCGCCCCAAAATATCGGTATACAAGGCTAACACCGGCGCATGGTTTTCCTCAATGTATGCCACATTGTTTTCTTTACATGCCATCTCCAATGCTTTCGCTTTCTCTGATAAATCTGTCAATCCAATTGTGAGTGATGTACTCTTTATTCCATGAATAATAATCTGATAATTAGGAACATCTTTTGCATCAAAATATTTCTGCAAATCTCCTGTAAAATCTTGTTCGCAATAACTTGATACTGCAATCTGAAGTATCATATCATCATTTCCACAATAATTTTTTGCTGTATTCATGTCCATCTCAGGCACTAATCCTTGTAATTTTTCTGCTAAACCCATAGTAATTCCTCCCTTATTCTGATGCTCTCTTAAATATCTTGTAGAAAAAGACTCCAAGAGTTCATTTTCTTTTCTCAAAATATTATCAAAATAATGTTTTGAGAAACTTTTGTATTTTTCACGATTTCAAAATACAAACCTAACCTATTACCCTAATCCTATAGAGTGCTTCAAATCTTGCACTCCACAACCACACAATAATTATTTCGTCATTCTCTTAATGATATATTATCACATTTTTCGACATTTTAAAATATTATTTTTGCTTCTTTATCGACATTCATCTGTTTGACCAGCCACGCATATACATCATCATATACTTTCTGACTGTCTTTTTCTAACAAGATTTCATGTCTCATCCCCTCATATAACTTCATCTCAACATCCCTTATCTGCGCTTTCTCAAAACTCTGATACACCTGCTCTACACCTTCTCCATAATTACCTACAGGATCTTCCTTTCCGGCAATCAAAAATAGAGGCAGGCGTTTTGGAATTTGTTCTATATTCTTCTTTTTTTGAATATATTCAATGGTATCGAACAACATTTTATAGCCATTGTTTGTAAACTTAAATTCGCAATAAATATCGCCTTTTCGCTTTTCCACAGTTTCCCGTTTTGTACTAAGCCAATCCATAGGATCTTCCACATTCTCTATTTTCTTATTGTAGGTACCAAAAGATGCCTTATCAATAAATTTCGAACGATGTTTTTCACCTTTCACCGCAGCCGATACTGCTGCAGCTATTTTTCCGGTTAATAATGCAATCTCCGGTTGATACCCCGTACCACAGATAATCGCACCCGTGAGCTCATTTCCATAGGTCATAATATATCTTCTTGCAAGAAAAGAGCCCATGCTGTGACCAAATAAGAAATATGGAATATCTGGATATCGTTTCATGGTAGCACGCGTCACACGATGGAGATCACGTACTACTTTTTCACTGCTATGTTTCTTGTAAAAATAGCCCAATTCTTCTTCCGAATCTGCTGTATGTCCATGACCCATATGGTCATTTCCAACAACTAAAATACCTTTGGAATTCAGATAATTTGCAAACTCATCATAACGTTCAATATATTCCTGCATACCATGTGAAATCTGCAAAACAGCTTTCACTTCCCCTTCCGGTTTCCACATGACAATATGAAGTTTGTGTTTTCGATCCTGAGATGATAGACTTAAATTTTTTCTCATAACAATTCCCCCACAGTTGTTATACTAGGAACAATTGTTACTGCCCACCTACGAAAGGTGAACAGTAACAGGTTTTAGCAAAAAATCTGTTACATTTTGAAACAATATCATCAAAAAGCAAACTGTTACCTAGGCTTTTTTAATTTTAAATTTTTTTATTGTGCTTTTTATGACCACGCCTTTACCATTTTTTACATAAACAGTTATTGTATAAGTTCCTGCTTTCTTTGGTTTCCATATAACACTTTTCTTTTTTGAATATTTCTTTAATGTGGTTTCTTTTCCACCATTTATTTTTACAGTATATTTGTATGACAATGTTCCCTTTGTCGTACTTGCTTTTACGCTAAGTTTTATTTTTGTATTACATTTCTGACCTGATTTTTTATTTGCCTTGAAAGACGATACTTTAATCACTCTGGCGCCAACCTTATATGTTGTCTGCGAAACCCCTATCTGCTCTCCATCTGCATAGACAACTACCATAACAGTATTGGAACCTTTCTTAGACAAAGTCCAGGCTACTGCTGTTTTTTTTGTGTCAGAAGCAACCGTCTTACCATTCGCCAAATAGGTATATGTATATTTTTTTCCACTTTCTTTTTGAGTTAATGCATACTTTATAGTGACCTGCTCACCAACAGTTTTGTTTTTCGCAGAAAATGAAATCTTACCAATGCTATCATTTTCCTCTGATTTTTCATCATTCACAACCTCAGTTGGTGCAGGTGAAAGTGTTGGTTCCTCAGTTGGTACCATAGTCGGTTCCAGTGTAGGAACTACAGTTGGAGCAACAGTCGGTGAAACGGTTGGTGTTACTGTCGCTGTGGCTGCCGGTGTTGTTGTTACGGCTGGAGCTGTTGTAACAGTTGGTGTAGCAGTTGGAATAACCGTAGCTGTCACCTGTGGTGTTGGAGTTACAGGAATATCCGTTGTAATAGACACCGTCTTAGTAGATGAGTCAACCAAACTCGCCTTACCTGTTTCCACTGAGTAATTTTGCTCATTGTTGCTATCCCAGGTACCGCTTCCATTATTAAAACAAACCTTTATCTTTGCATCAGCAGAAGATGAAATGGTGTACCACCAATATCCATCGCTGATTTTTGTCATCTCAACTCCATAACCTGTTATCCAACTTGTACCATTATTTGTTGTATATTTTATATATGCTTTCGTCCATGAAGTTGTAGTAGAACGCTTATATAATACTATCGTTTTCGTATCTTCCGTTCCTGCTGCTGTATTTGTAGGTGCAACTGTAGGTATTACCGCCGTTTCATCCACAGTCACTATGCTTTTTTTCTGATCTACTATATTGGTTTTACCGGTTGTAATTTTATAATTGTTTTTACTGTTATTATCCCAATCATTATTACCGATTGTAAAGCAAACTTTTATTTCTGCATCAGCCGAAGATGAAACTGTTATTTTCCAGTAACCGGCACTCACTTTTTCCATCTTTTCTCCCAGATTTGAAATCCATTTTTCCCCTCCATCCAAAGTATATTTTGCATATACATCTTTATCATTCCAAGAAGTAGTTTCGGAACGTTTATAATAAATCACTGTATTAACTGTATCTGCCGCTTTTACTATATTTCCAAGGGTATAAGTATCCCCAAACACAAATGTAACTGCCAAAATCATGGCAACAATTACATATAATTTCCTGTTAATTTTTTTTCTCATAAAATATCCTCCTTGTAATCATCCACTATACTGAGGTTTTACCAAACTCCAGATTACATTTTTCTATTGCTGTTCAATGCCAGACCTGTAACAGTTATCTAAACACGGTTCATCCTCAAAAAGTATTTTTAGCTAATACTCATATTATACCACTATCCAAAAGCTTTTTCCATCTTTTTACATATCATATTTACGTCAGTGTTTCCATATAATAACATAAGCCACCTATAAACAACCCACAACCAACTATATCAGATGTAATATAGCAAACAACTTTAACTCTATTAAACGCACAACAGGCCAGCCTTAGGCTGACCTGTCATACTTTATGAATTGTTACACCATTCTCATAACGTTGATAGTTTAACTATATTTTTTCATCAAATCTTACTCATAAATCTGTGTTACATAACCATTAGAAACTCCATAAATGCCATTATATACTACATAGTTTGCACCATTTTTTGAGTCCCATTTTCCATTTCCATTGTTGAAACAAACTGTTGCCTGATTGCTGTCTCCTAAATCAATGATAATCTTATAATTGTAACCACTTTTTTCAGAAGTTGCTGTCATAGCTACTCCCGGCACATTTGTCCATTGTCCATTTCCTACTTTATAGTGGGCATTTGCCTGACTCCATGAGCTTGCTGCATTATAATAAAGTGTCACATAATTTCCGTTGGAAACATTTACACGAATGGTTTTTTCTGCGATTTCTCCATTAAGGTCTGTACCAATACACGTAATGTCATAAACGCCTTCTTCAGTAGCTGTCCAATTATATGTATTATTCATAGTAGAATTCATACATATTTCCTGATTTGAAGTCGCATCCTTTACAATCCATTGTCTTTGAATTGGATGTTGACCATAATAGTTCATTTCATTTTCAAAATAAGCAGTAAATGAAATCGTTTCTCCAACTTTTGCGTTTGTCTTATCCGCCTGAAGATTTGTCATTGTAAATGCGCCTATATAAACAGAATCTGTTACAGTTACTTTGTTTCCTGCTTCATCTACTACTGTCACTTCAACATCATATTGTCCTGTACGATATGTGTTAAAGTTAAACTGTGACTCATCTGTATTGTATTTACTTGCCTCATTACTTCCGTTTTTCGTAACTTTATATGAATATGTATATGCACCAGTTCCATTGGATGCACTTACATAAACCGTGGCATCTGTTTTTGTTTCTACTGTGCTTCTCTGAATACGAATACTTGCCTTAAGTCCAAGTTCCAATTCAGTTACATTCCCATTTACAATACCGAAGCATCCTACGCCTACTGTATAATTGTTTCCATTTCTTGAATCCCATTTTCCGCTTCCATTGTTGAAACAGATAGTTGCGCTTGTGTCTGTTCCTAAATCTATGGTGTATTTCCACTGATAGTCTGACAAATCGCTGTTTTCCATCTGCACACCAGGTACATTTGTCCATGAACCATTTACTTTGTAATGAATATACGCAGTATTCCATGATGTATTTTTATAATATACCGTCACCTGATTTCCATATGGTGTTGCTGTCGGTGTTGCTGTTGGCACTGCTGTTGGTGTCTTTGTTGGCACAGCGGTAGGTGTTACCGTTGGGGCTGTTGTTGGTGTTGCTGTTGGCGCAGGTGTAACATCTGGATTATACACTGTCCAAATTCCTGACGGTTTGTTTCCACCATAGTTTGGCTTAAAACAATTATTTTCATCTTTTGGAATTTGCAAATCTTCTGTCTGCAAATTCCAATTATCTTGATAACCTTTGAAGATTATATTTGCATATTCTCCATCAATTTCAAATTTATAAACGTTTTCTGCAACTTTTGTTCCTACCAATGTTTTTGCATCTGAACCATCACTGTAGTTCCATACATATGCGTAAGCTCCAGGCCAATTTGCATTACTGTTATCAAAATAAACCTTCTGCTTTCCATCATCTGTTATTGTATATGTAGTAGTTGCATAGGCAATCTTTTCACCACCCATTGTTCCAACACTTGCCTTGATTGTATATACTCCTGGTTCTGTTGGTGTCCAATATGGGTATGTTGCTGTTGGTCCAAAATACTGTAATCTTTCAACTAACACACCATCTTTATATACTTCATAAGATGGTGAAAAACCTGCATGTGGCGGCAAATATCCTACGCAGTTAATTTCAACATCAAATAATATGGTTGTGCCAACTTTCTGTGGTGATGGCAAATCTGAAGTAATCTTTGTAATTTCAAACACTGGTGTTTGTGTCGGTGTTGCTGTTGGAGCTGTTGTTGGTGTTACTACACCGCCTGAAAGATCTGTAATCTTCTCATTTTTAATACCATAAACTCCAGCCTTCACATAATAGTTTGCACCATTTTTTGAATCCCATTTTCCATTTCCGTTGTTGAAGCAAAGAGTTACGCCTTCTGCTCCATTTAAATCAAATTCATATTTCCATGAATATCCTTCTTTTTCACTGGTAGCTGTCATAGAAGCACCAGGTACGTTTGTCCATGCACCGTTTCCAATTCTGTAATGAACATTTGCTGTACTCCATGAAGAATTGTTGTAGTATACAGTTACATCTGCAGTTTCAAGAATTTCAAAATTCTTTGTTGCAACGGCTGACTGTCCTGCATAATCGTGGTATTCAAAGCGTATCTCATAATTTCCAGCTTCTTTTGGTGTCCAAACTGTGCTTAACTGTACTGATGGAGCATAATTACCAATGTATGTTTGAACGCCATCTTTTATAGCATACCATTTTGCAGAATCATAATTATGTTCTACAGCGTTACTAACCTTTACGCTCATTTTTATTGGTGTTCCAACTCTTTGTGCTCCTGTGACATTAGATGTAATCTCACTTACTTTAATTCCTTCGACTACGAAGTTTTCAATCGTTTTTCTTACAACTTTTCCAGTTTCATTGTCTCTTACATCCACAAATAAAGTGTGAACTCCAACAGCTCTGTTATTGTAATAATCACTATTATCCGTAATCAAAGATGTCCATGTTACGGAACAACTATTGGACTCTTGGAATTTTTGTTGTCCATTATTTTCTGTAAAGTAATATGTTTTTCCATTGAAAATAGTACCAAAACAGTAGGAATATGAATTACTTCCTTTTTCTGCAACTGCTACAAGTTTTGTTGGATTTCTTAAAGTAGCACTTGCCTGATCTGCGTGAAAATCAGTGATTACTACATCTGGAATATCATTCACTTTTACAGTAATTGTTTCTTTTTGTGTCTGATTTTTTGAGTTTTTAATGGTACATGTAAACTCATAGTTTCCTGCCTTTGTTGGTTTCCACTGGCAAGAGTTTGCGCTTGATGATGAAAGAATTGTTTCTGTAACACCTGAAAATTTCTTTGTAATGGTATATGTAAGTGCTCCGGAATTGCTAAATGCATCTGCCTTTAACGTATATGTCTTTCCAACAGTTCCTTCACCATTTTCAGTTCCTTTGCAAACAAAGGAATGAAATCCCAAAGGAATAGCAGCTTCTACTGCTTTTTGGGCATTTACAAGTTTATAAGTTCTGCTATCACCATTTGAACTGTTTCCAGGCACAGTAGTAGTTGCGCTGTTTAACACAATATTTTTTACAGCTTTGGCTGATAAACTTGGATTTGCAGCCCAAACTAATGATACTACTCCACTTACATGTGGTGCAGCCATAGATGTACCGTATAAATACTCATAACCGTTTGTTTGTTTTGTCTCATCCCAGTATGTACTATATATATTGCTACCCGGAGCTGCCAAATCCACATATTTTCCGTAGCAAGAATAGTTTGCCAAACTCAAATCATTAGAAGAATGCTGAACACTTGCCACAATCAATACATGTTCTAATAATTCATCCATATCTGTTCCAAGTGCAGCTAATACACCTTTCATAACCAAATTATTTTTATTTGGGGCAAGAGAGCAAAAGAATCCATTATTGCTTGAATCATTTCCTAAATTACCAGCTGACTCTACAACGATAAAATCATGATTTTTCTGCAATTTTGCAATAATATTTGCACCCCAGATTGCTGTTGATAATTGCGCACCACCTGAAGGATCACTTAATCCAAAGGAACCATTTACAACTTTACAACCTTCTTCGACCAAGTCATTCAAACTTTCTGCCATCATAGACTGTGGCCAAACACTGTTCATTCCCGTAGAACATGGACTTCCATAAAGGTCAGCATTCCAGTTCACGCCGGTAACTCCCACTCCATTATCCGAAGTAGCTGCAATAGTTCCTGCCACATGGGTTCCATGGAATCTTGGTGTATTATCCGAACTATTTAATATTTTAATGTTCAAATCCGGATGAGTTGTAGAAAAACCACCATCCATGACTCCAACTTTCACTTTACTAAGGTATTTATTGTAGTCCCACGCTGAGGCAGCATGAATCGCTTTCATTCCCCAGTTTTTTCCTGAAATTTTAGTTTCATCCCAGTTTATGCTGGAACTATTCCATTTATCCGATGGAATCTTATCGCTTTCTGCAATCACCAAATTTAAAGAAGCATAAATAACTTCCTCTTTTTCCATCAATTGATTGGCAATTTCCTGCAACTGATTGTAAGAAGCATTTTTCACTTCAAACTGGTACTCATCTAATGCATACATAACTCCCACAATGGAAGCATTTACAGATGCAGCGATTTCTTCAACCTGTTCTTTTGTTATATCATTTTTAAACATAACCAATAACTGGTCTTTTACATATTTTGTTCCATCTTTTGCTTTACCATATGTAAAGTCAGTACTTAATGAACCATTGTCATAATTGATGGATACACTGTCTGTGGCTGTCTTTCCATCTTTTGTTGTGACTGTAACGTCAATTACGTTTTCTCCAGGAAGTAATTGTAAATCATCAATGGTCCAATTTTTTCCCTCAACCTTTGCTTCCTGATCTTTTACGTATACCTCTTCGTCATCATCCTGTTTCGCAACGGAATACGTAACACTCTCAATGTTTGCTTTTGTAGAAATTGTTCCTTCAATAATCTCTGAAGCATCATTTGTAACAATTTCTGTCTCCTCAGCAGAAGCAATGGTAATATCCACCTGTTCTGCCGCTTTCACTTCAATACCCATGCCATTAAACTCACCTGTTGTTAAAAACAAGGCTAATGCTAATGCCAGAGCTTTCCTACCTTTTCTCAAAATAGTTACTCCTTTCTATTGTTGCTCCTTTACATTTTGTCAATAAACAAACAATAGAATTGTAACATATTTGTTATAATTTGTCACCATATTTTTCCATATAGATTTGTATCAAGTAATCTTTGGCATTTTTTTCTATAGCTTCATTAAAATAAGCCAGACATCCACAATCAAAGATTACTAATGTCCGGCTTATCATATAAAAAACTATATTTATTTCTACTCGACAAATCTTTTAAATCAAATTTATATTCCGTTCTAGGTTAATGCATTTTTATATGCAATTTTACACTATTACCAATCCCCCAATAAACATCCACTAAATAAAATCAGGAATTACATTATTCTGAATAATCTGCTCGTAAGTCTGTGGTTTTACCATCCATGCGCTCTTACCTTCTTTTACCATAACTACACCCGGAATTGGATTGTTGTTATAGTTGGATGCCATTGCGTATCCGTATGCCCCTGTAGAGAATAAAGCAATGATATCACCCATCTCAATAGATGCAGGTACAAGCATATCGTTAATAAGAATATCTCCCGACTCGCAATACTTACCACAAAGAGTCACTTTTTCGCTTGTAGCTTCATTTGCCTTATTTGCTACAACGCCCTTGTATTCTGCCTGATAAAGGGCAACACGGATGTTATCACCCATACCACCATCGATGGAAACATACTTTCTAACGCCTGGGATTTCCTTAATCTGTCCAACGGTATAAAGAGAGATTCCTGCTTCTGCAACAACAGAACGTCCCGGTTCAATAACTGCTGCCGGACGCTCAATACCGATTTCATCCGCTCTCTTTTGCAATAATTCCATCATAGGATCCATGAAAAAGCTGTATGGCATTCTCTCTTCATCTGTGTAAGTTACACCGTATCCGCCACCGAAATTCACTTCTTTTACATCTGCATTGAATTCTTTTTTTATGATTGCTGCCCAATCCATCAATACATTTAATGCCTTCAAAAATGCATCATTTTCAAAAAGCTGTGAACCGATATGCATATGCAATCCTGTAAAATTTAAGTATTCTGAATCGATAACCTGCTTAACGATTGGAAGGAAAATATCTCTTTCCAATGGAATACCAAATTTCGAATCTTTTTTACCTGTTACAATATAATCATGTGTACTTGCAGCAACTCCCGGAGTAATTCTGATCATAATATTCATCTTTTTTCCGAACTTTTTACAAGCATTTTCAATCAATGGAATCTCCTGAAGTCCATCAAGAATAATACGTCCTACACCGTATTCCACTGCTAAATCAATTTCTTTTTGAAGTTTGTTGTTTCCGTTAAACTCTACTCTTTCTGCTGGGAAACCAACTTTTCTTGCTGTATAAAGCTCACCACCGGATACTACGTCAATACATGCTCCGGCTTTTTTCAAAATTTCATACATACCTTCTGTACAAAATGCCTTTGAAGCGTAGGCAATTCTTGTGTTTTCATATTTATCCGTAAACTGCTCTTTTAATTCATTGATACGATTCATGATTTCTGTGTATGACATAACGTAAAGTGCTGTACCATACTCTTTTGCAAGTTCTGTTGTATCGCATCCATCAAAAAATAATTTTCCGTCTTTAATCTCTACTAAATTATTCAAAACTCATATCTCCTATCTTTCTATCTTTTGTTTTAAAACCCACATATCAGTCTGCTGACAACGCCTTGAACGAAATTGGGTTTCATTTGAAATCAGCTGCTAACGGCTAGTTTAAAGCTTCTTGTTTCAAATTTTACCATAAACTTCGAAAGTTTACTAACACTTTTTTTGAAAAATTGCTTCTATTCAAATCTCTCCCTACAATATTTTTAAAATCGCCTTCACCTGTCCCTTTGGTGTCGTAGGTGCAGGCCAGATGTTTTTCTCCATTGCCATTTTAAATTCCTGTTTCAATCGAGGCAAATAATCTGCCAGATATTCAGAGTCAGGAGATAGTTTAAATTGATGGATTGCCTTATGATATTCCCCACATAAAGCACAGGCAAATCTTTCATAAATCCCCGGCCAGTAAAGTTTTTCATAATCAGGATCTAATTGGTGCAAAAATGCTAATTCCTGCACATAAAACTTAAAACATTCCAGGGAATGAATGGAAGAATCCTCCCTGTCCCTGCGATAGCGGTAAAAAGACTCCTCCACGTAATACGCTCTCTTTGCATAACTAAACACCTGCATATTAAAACCGATATCCTGAAAAGCCGCTCCCGGTGTTTCATTTAACCGAATTTCATTTTCCTGTAGAAATGCCCGCCTGTAGATTCCCTTCCAAAGATTTTGGTCATAGGTCATAATCCGTTCCGACCTTGTTGAGGTGAGCAATTCATTTGTGGGTGCATAGTGATGCACATGGCGAAAATTCCGACTTCCATCTTCATTTGTAGTAAAGAAGTCATACTCCCCACGAATGTAATCCAGTTCCATTGCTTCCGCCAATTCCACCAACCGTTTATACATCTGTGGCTCTACAAAATCATCGGTTTCCAAAATAGCAACATATTTCCCACTTGCCTTCTTAAGTGCAAGATTTACCTGATATCCATAACTTTTCTTATCACTTACGAAAAATTCCATGGTTTTCCCTTGCCATTCTCCCGCATCTGCTCGCTTTTTATATGCTTCTAATATTTCTAACGTTCCATCTTCCGACTTTGCATCCACGCACAAAATTTCCATTCCCGATAAAGTCTGGGAAAATGCTGAATTTAAGCATTCTTCTATATATGGTGCCACATTGTAGGAAGGAAGAATGATGGATATAATTTTTTCCTTTTGTTTTATTTGCATGTTTTACTCTCCAAAAATAAGCCCCATACATCCTTGATGCATGGAGCTTAACTTAAATATCATTTATTAGTTTTAAATTACATATTTTTATTTACGATATCATCAACAACTGGAACTGACATTGTTCCCTGTTTTAATGCTTTAACACCTAATACGATGAACAATACAGTTTCCATAAAGTTCAACACTGATCTGATAGCTGATACAAGTTCCGATAAAACACCACCATCTACATAGCCGTTCCACAATGTTGCAACCTGGTTAATTGTTGAAATTGCATCTGGAATTAACCCTACCGCTACTATTGCAAATTGAAATACCATGTAAAATACTACAGCTTTTACTGCATTCTTTCTCAGCCATTCATCTCCCTCAAACAACAGCACATAACCAGCCATTATTACCATGACTAACAATCCACTGAATAATCCAGCAAAATAAATCGCTGCTCCCAAAGCTCCTACTCCAATTCCTAATCTTGTCTTTTGCATTATAATTTTCCTCTCTTTCTTTTTACCTTTCTACTCTGTCCGACAGTTTTCTATCGCAACATACGCCCTCATTCTATCACATTCTCCACCTTTTAACAATATCGATTATTTTCCAATACCCTGCCAGAACAAACCATTCTTGTTACAATAAAAATAAAATTTTCTCACTCCGTTGATTTTAAATCGAGCCTCGGGATTTCCTTCTTTAAACCACTATCTCCCCGGAATGTACATAAGTAAGACACTCTCCCATGATACTCTTCATTACTTCAAAAGCCACGGTTCCGGTACAATGACAAGTCACAAATTTTGTAGGATACGTTTTAATTTTTTCTGCAATAGCCTTAATCTCATTAAGTTCACTATCACTATACTCCGTCTTCTTCATGAGATGAAAACCACTTACTACCAAATCTGGTGCTTTGCCATATCGTTTCACATATGCATCCAGAATACTAAGAATTCCATTATGGGCGCATCCCGACATAAGAATAGATTTCCCATCCTGATGGATTACTAAAAAATGCTCATGACCAAACTCATCCTGTCTATATCCATTTTCTCTCTGAACAAGTAATCTCCTGTTTGTAAATGGAAGGTCATGGCTTCTTTTGTGAATGGTAAAGAGTTCCAGTTCCTCATCGATTTTCACATCCCCTTTCACAAATCTTACCTGTGGAAGTTTCGAGATTTCTTTGTCTATTCCAATATAGCGAAATCTCACAGGGACTTCTTCCCCATCATCTGCATAATAAGCATCGGTTGCTGACTCCTGCATATAAATTGGTGCCTGTGCATTTATTTTTGTAAAGGGAAGAATTCCTCCCGAATGATCATAATGTCCATGGCTTAAGATAACAGCATCCACTTTGGACAAATCGATGCCTAAGGCTTTGGCATTTTCTAAAGTTTCCCCAGAAGGGCCTGCATCCATAAGTAACTTATGTTTCTCAGTCTCTACATAAAAGGACAATCCATGAGCACATACACACTCTTTTTCTCCCTCTGTATTTTCTATTAAATTTATGATTTTCACGTTTATTCCTCGCTCTCCATGTTATACTGTATACCAAAATAATCTAAAACCACCTTAAAACGATCCTGACAAGTTAAAATCGTATCTCTTAAATATCCTTTTTCCTTTTTCCATTCCATAAGTCCTCTATAATAAAACTCCTTCAAATCGTCCGTAATAATAAATGGTGTTATTCCATTTTTCAAACATTCCTTAAACATAATCAGCCTTCCCACGCGACCGTTGCCATCCTGAAATGGATGAATTTTTTCAAATGCAACATGAAATTCAATTATATTTTGCCGAACATAACAATCCAACCAACCCATACACACTTACTGTTTATAGACTGTCTGGATATTACACATTATTTTTCTACCTGCACTCCACATCTCCACAATACTTTTTCCATTTTATATCTGCCCATAGTTTCTTCCTGAACAAATATCTTTTTCCACTCACCAAAAAAGTGTTCTATGTCATCCAAATCAAAGAATCTCTTATATCTTCCATCTGCTGTTTCATACAAATGACGTTCCATCTCTTTTCCTTCCCCTGCGCCATGATTCACATCTTTGACGGAGTTTACCCGAAATAGAAATATTCCTTCCGGTTTCAATACTCTTTTTATTTCATCCAATATATGAAATGTGGTTTCTTCCGTGAAATAATGTAAACTTAAATCGCTTATGATGATATCCGTAAAATTATCTTCAAAAGGTAGTCCTTTCGTCATATCAAAACATTCTGTTCTTTCAACTTCCGGAAAATTTATATGAATATTTTCTATGGCATTGCTGGAATAATCACAGGAAATTACCTTCTTTCCTCTTTCTATTAAATATAAAGTATCATTCCCACTGCCACATCCTAAATCAATAATCGGCGTATTGCACCCTTTAATTTCCTTTTGAAACATTTCCAACCAGTCGTCATATACGATGTCTTTTCGTTCATAACTTTTGTGTATTTCATTCCATCTAGTATTTGCTTTTTCTATTGCCATTTCTTGTTTGGTATTTTTTATTTCCATTCGATCCATATTTTTATTTTCCCTCACTTCTACAATCTTTTCACCATAAAGCCTTCTGCATTCTCAAATCCCATTTTTTCATACATACCTCTTCCTTGCTCTGAGGAATGTAATCTGACATATATCATCCCCCGCTTTCTCTACTACTGATTACAATTAATACAAATAGTGTAACACAATTATCATCTTTTTTCATTGTCATTCTATACCACACGAAATATTCGAAATATTATATTTTCATGTTAGCAAGAGTTGATAGTTCCGAAAAAAAGAATTTGATGCCTTTTGCAATGATGTAGGAATCAGTTATTCCTCTGCCATCAACATGTCTATTAAAGCTGTTATTCGCGAACATCGAGTTTTGCTTGCAAAACTCTAGCGCGACCGCGGTATTGCCCAGAAATTAACTCCATCTCCGCGGTCTGCGCATCCTCGCGGAGCGTTTTTTTGTAATAGGACTGACTGCTCCCCCCTGATAAGAAGCCAAAAGGTAATTTGCCTTCCATGCAAGTTTATCCTCATTTTCCTTTTTGCTCTTTTCCGCTGATGATATAAATTTTTTCAATTACAATTATATTGATTTTTCATGTCATTGTGATAAACTCTAAGAGTGTGGAGTATTATAACTAATCCACGCCAATTCTCTTGGGGTGAGACTTGCTTCATCGAATTGCCCAAATGGGGAAATATATGGGTATTTGAAGGAAAATAATCAAAAAATAGTTAATAAGAAAGGATGATTTTTATGAGTAGCGAAAAACGTGGTAGCTGGGGTTCCCGTTCCCAGTTTATCCTTGCATCCATCGGATCAGCGGTAGGTTTAGGTAATGCCTGGCGTTTTCCCGGTCTTGCAGCCAAACATGGTGGGGGAGCATTCATGTTGGCTTATCTTATAGCCGTATTGGCTATCGGAATTCCATTTCTAATGATGGAGATTTCCATTGGACGAAAAATGCACTGTGGTGTTCCCGGTGCACTAAAGGGTATCAAAAAGCAAACTGAACCAATCGGATGGTTTGCAGTATCAAATGCTTTTGTAATTTCCGTATATTATGCTGTCGTATTTGCCTGGGTTATCCTTATGGCATTTGCCAGTTTTAAATTTGCATCACTAACCGGTGACACCGAAGGCGCTTCCAGCATCTGGGCAGGTTTAATCAAAACCACTGGAACTACATCGGGATATGGCACTATTTCATTCCCGGTTCTTGGATGTCTTTTAATCGCCTGGGTACTCATCTATGCCTGTATCCGAAACGGTACAGGAACCGTTGGAAAAGTTGTAAAATACACAGTATTTCTTCCTATTATCTGCTTAGTAATTCTTGCAGTAAAAGGAATTTTAATGCCTGGTGCCATGGATGGATTAGCAAAATTCTTTATTCCAGCTTTTTCATCCCTTCAAAATGCAGACCTCTGGATTGATGCTATCGGTCAGGTATTTTACTCACTTTCCATTATGATGGCAATCATGGTAGCTTATGGTTCTTTCCTTTCAGAAGATGCCAATATTGCAAAAGATGCCATGATTATCGCATTTTCCGATTTTGCCATTAGTATTCTTTCCGGTATCGTACTTTTTACAACTATGAGCGGAACCGGTCAGTTGAACAATATGACAGAGTCAGGTATTGGAACAGCATTTATCGTATATCCACAATCTATTGTATTATTGACAAACAATGGTGTGGCTAATGCAATTTTTGCCTTTGTCTTTTATTTCTGCTTATGCACCCTTGCAATCGATAGTGCATTTTCAATCATTGAAGGTGTATCCACAGCGCTGTCTGACAAGTTTAACCTGTCGCACAAAAAGACAACACTCTATTGCTGTATTGTTGCCAGTATTTTTTCTCTTTGGTTTGTTACAGGTGGAGGACTTGCATGGTTGGATATCGTAGATCACTGGTGTAATGCCTACAGTTTGATTTTAGTTGGTATTCTTGAAGCGATTACCATAGGATGGCTTTTCAATCCACTAAAAGTTTTAAAAGAAGTAAATAGAAACACTGGAAGTTTTAAAATGCCAGCCTGGTGGTTTGTCATTTCCATCAAGATACTGACACCGCTATCTCTTACCGGTTTCTTTATCTGGAATGTGGTATCGTTAATCAAAGACGGTGGTATATATGGTGCAGGAGACGGTTATTCTCTTTCCTCTAACCTTATCGGAGGATGGTTGATTATGACACTTTGCATGGTCAGTGGATTTATTGTAAAAGGAATTGAAAAAGCTATGATAAAGAAAGGATTTAAACCTGAAGAAGCTATCTGGGAAGGTGCAGATGATAAGGAGGATGAGGAAGAAGATGATGACATTTCTCCAAACTGTGAAGCATAGTATTAAAAAGCATTTTTTATAATTAAACGAAAATAAGGCGTAGTCACATAATAATGACTGCGC